>JAGXNZ010000058.1 GCA_019894655.1 Promethearchaeota archaeon
AATCTCTGAAGGAAATAATTGGATAATCTCATCTAGTACATCAAATAAGAACTCAAAAGTAGATTCCTTGCCGATACAATATACATCCTTTTTTATACCAAATGTAGTTTGGACTTCAAATGGACCTTCTGTACAACTAAATTCAGGATAAGCTGCTAATGCTGCCATTGAATGACCTGGCATATCTATTTCTGGAATTACTTTAATGAAGCGTTCTTCTGCGTAAGCTACAATTTCTTGTATATTTTCTCTTGTGTAAAATCCTTGGTGAGGGGTTCCATCTGTTTTTTTACTCAATCGACCTCCGATTTGAGTTTTGACCCTTTTTGATCCGACTTCCGTAAGTAGAGGATATTTTTTTATTTCAATTCTCCAGCCTTGATCCTCAGTCAAATGCCAATGAAACACATTCATTTTGAAAAGTACCATCAGATTTAGTATGCGTTTTACCACATCTTTTCCAAGAAAATGTCTACCTTCATCCAGCATGTACCCTCTCCAAGAAAAACGGGGATAATCCTCAATCTCAACAGAAGGAATAATCCATTCAATACCGGAAGATTTTTTTTTTTCTTCTATCTCTATTGGGAGCAATTGGCGAATAGTTTGAATACCATAAAAAATCCCAACGGGTTTAGGTGCTGATATTACAATTCTTTCTTGGCTAACTTTAAGAGAATATCCTTCTTCATGTAAACCACCTACTTTTTCGTTAAGTTTTAAGTAGATAGTATTAGATATGTTTGAATCCCTTTTAAGATCAGTAATTACTAAATTAAAACCCGTGGCAGGAAGTATTAAATCTTTTAAATACTTCGCAATATATTTCAATTTCTGATCTGATTCAATTTGCGTCTGCGTGGTTATTCTAAAAGTACCTTCCCCTAAAATCATACTTACTGGTTGAGGTATGATACTAATTTTATTATTAGGCATTATTAGATTAATTTTTAATTCGTTTCAATTAGAAATATAGTATTACGTAGCTTGTTTTAAGAGATTAGATATGTATTCCCATTTCCCATTAATTTTTTCAGAGGTTCGTAATCTATTGAACAATTTATACTCAAAGGCTCCAATCAGGTTGTACGATCCTTTTACTTCCTTGTATACATTGTAATTCTCGAATGCAGTTTTATAATTTTCAATGTTTTCAGAGCTCCATACTACTACTTCTTTTTTCATTTTCTTTGCTATGTTTTTAACCCAAAAATTTGCCATCTCCATTGAATAGTATAATCCTGAAGAACCAAATGGGTTCACAAATCCCGCACTGTCTCCAATAAGAACTACACCCGGATATGGGACAAAATTTTTCACCATTCGAGCGTTTGGAAGCACCGTTACTTCTTCGTAATCAATTTTAGCCCCTTTAAAGAACTCACTAAATCCAGGATAACTTTCCTTCAAATCTCCCCAAACCATCATAATTTCGTCATTAGTAGGGATTTTAACAGTTTTCATTTGAGGAACTTGTGCCATCCTTAACATTAAACCCACTTCTACTCTTTTACCCTCTAACGGAAATAAATATGCAACGCAGGGAGGAAAATTAGGAGAATAGGCTATATCGTCGTTTCCAATAATAAAGAAATTCAAATCGGGAGTTTCCTTTATATCAATGTTTGCTTCGCTAATTAAGCATTTAACTATAGGGCAATTTATTTCTTCGTCGTAAGGAACTCCATAATGTCTGCCAATTACACCGGAATATCCGCTACAATCCATAATTGCCTTACCGAAAATTTCGTTTGTATCTCCAGAATTATCTTTATATTTTACACCCACACATAATCCATTTTTCTCAATAGGCTCTATAACTTCACTTTTTAGTAAAATTTCAACTCCTACTTCGGATGCTCTCTCTACGAATCTATCGATAAATGTTCGCCATTCAAAAAAATAATGAGGATATTCACGAAAAGTTGTTGTTATTTGTTGATCTCCAGGAGAATGCCAAACTCTGCCTCCATTGGATTTAATTCCTATAGAAGGCAAATAATCTTTTCCTAGAATATTATCTACAATAGAATAATATCCCATACCTTCACCACGAGGTTTTGGCCCAGCTTGTTCTCCTTTTTCTAAGACAGCTACTTTAAATCCTTCTCTTGCAGCCACAATACTTGCTGTTAAGCCAGCTGGTCCGGCTCCAACAATTATAAAATCAAAATTCCTTGAATTTTTTATGCTCATAGTTTGAAATAAGAAAAAAGAAAATTAATTATTTGTGTTGTTTTTGTTATTTTAACTAAAAATAAATTTGGATATATTTTATGTTTGACGTTGTTATATCTGGAGCAGGTCCCGCAGGTTCTAAGTGCGCTCAAGTTCTTGCTGAGCAAGGTTATGAAGTTGCTTTGATTGAAAGAGATATTAATTGGAGAAAACCGTGTGGGGGTGCAGTAAGTTCACGAATTTTTAAATATTACCCTCAATTACGAAAATTAAATTATAATCCGATTACAGGTGTGACTTTTTATTCTGGTGATTACCATAAATTACAATATTCGTGGAAAAATATTAGGGATTACTCCATAAATGTAGATCGTTTAGATTTTGATAATTTTATAAGAGATATTGCAATAGATGCAGGAGCTCATTTATTTGATAAGAATCTTTCTCTTGACTTCATTACAAAAAATAAGTGTAAAATTGGAATTAAAACGAAAACATCTTCGGGAATAAAAGAGTATCTAGGGAAAATTCTAATTGTCGCGGATGGGATGAGCTCGAAACTAGCACCGAAATCTGGTTTGAAAGGAAAATGGAAAATCGATGAAATAGGATTGTGTAAATGTGCGATATTAGAAGGAGAAAATTCATTAGACAAGCATTCTATATCTCTGTTTTTTCGCCAATATAAGGGTTATGGTTGGATATTTCCAATTGATGATAAGCGTTTTAACATAGGGTGTGGCACTTGGTTAGACGGAAATTTAACCACTAACTTAAATCAAGCTTATGAGGAATTTTTAAATGATCCTCATATAAAGAAATTTTTTCCTAAAGCACAATATAACGAAATCTGGAAAGGTGCATATCCAATTCCAGCGCTAGGAGTGAATGAAAAATGGTTGTATGGCGATAATATCATGATAATAGGTGATGCTGCAGGATTCGTTACTCCAATTAGTGGGGAGGGAATACATCCAAGCGTAGTATCTGGACAAGCAGCTGCTGAAGTTGCTGTTAACGCTTTGGAAAATGACGATATATCTGCACAGAGTTTAAAGAAGTATAAGCAATATCCAAATATAAAAAAAATTACTAGAAATTTTAAGATGAAAGTTTCTATGGTTGAGTTCCTATTTCAAAAAAAAGGTCAAAATCTTTCAAAAATGTTTGAATTAGTTAATACCGATGAAAAGACTAGAGAAGAAGTAGTAAATATGTTCCTTTTCAATACTCCACCATCTAAAGAATTGCTTTTAAAAATTAAATCTTAATTTTATAGCAGTTGTTATTTTGCAATTTATTCTTAGATATCTTTTTAAAAATAATTTATAAATGATCGAGAATAGTCATACATACATTTTTGGTGATTATACAAAAATGTGA
>JAGXNZ010000059.1 GCA_019894655.1 Promethearchaeota archaeon
CCCTTAGAAAAACTAAATTTTTACGGTGTTTCTGGTGTAACTCCGGAAGAACAGGATACTAAGCCTCCGGTAACCGGAATATTTCTTGAGGGTGACATGCCCTGGCCTTGGTCTGGATGGTTTGTCTCTGATGTTCTTGTAACTTTAGAAGCAACTGATCCTTCGGGAGTTATGCTTACTTGGTATACTTTTGATGAAGGAAATACTATACTCTTTTATACCGGACCTTTCTGGGTAAACGAAAATACAACATTTTACTACGGTTCAGTTGATAATTTAGGAAATGGTGAAATGCCAAACTACATAGAGATAAATATTGATAAAACCCTTCCTACAACTGAAATATCCCTTTCAGGAACGGAGGGGATGAATGGGTGGTATACATCAGATGTTCTTGTGACTTTAGAAGCATTTGATGATATTTCGGGAGTTGCTGGTATTGGATATACTTATAATGGAGTTGATATAATTCCTTATACCGGACCCTTCCTTATAGAGGAATCTGCTACATTTTACTACGGCTCGGTGGATAACGCTGGAAATTACGGAGCATCATCAATGATTACGATCGAAATTTACAAATCTCCATCAGCAATAACGGATAAGATTATCGAAGAACTTGAGAATCTAGATATTCCACCTGGCGCACAGAAAGATGTTGATAAAGCTCTAGATGATTTGCAGGCCGCTATTGATAAATTCAGTGATGGAAAGATCTTTAATGGGATTCATAAAATCCATAAGGCAATTAAACATTTAATGGACGCTTTAGATGATGGAGCAGCTGTTCAATCAATCATCAATGTTTTAGTTGAAATGGTCCTGAACACGATTGGTAAAAACAATTGCCTAAAGGCTATAATGAAAATAGAACAAGTATTACTTTAAACCATAAAATTCTAACTTTTTTTTTTTTTTTTTAATTATAATTTAGATAATCCAATAAATTTGTTTCAACATATCTCCGTTTGTTCTCCTTCCAATAACTTGAAGACAAAAGTTTTCATTATTTAATATTTAATATGGTAAAAGACAAATCTTTAAAAAGGAGTTTAACCAAAATTTACAAGTATAATTTATTTCTTAAATTTTATACAGATTAAAGAGATGTATAATCTAATGGGAAAAAAGAAAGCTCCAGTTAAGAAAAAAGCTCCAGTTAAGAAAAAAGCTCCAGTTAAGAAAAAAGCTCCACCTAAGAAAAAATAATTTACTAGAAAAGGAAAGAAATAAGCCTTCCATTTTTTTTTATTTTTGATTTTATTATGTTTTATTTACATCTTTAACATGATCGGGAATATCAATATCTTGGATGACTTTTTAAAAAAGGTGAACTCTGGAGAAAAAATTGTAGCAGAATTAAGAATTAGTCCTTAAAAAGGCTTAGAAGTGATAAATAATTTTATTAAGTTGAGGGATAAAGGTCAAATTCTTTTAAACTGTCTAATTCTCGGTCAGCAGCACAACCTAAAAATCCGTTAGTAATATGATTACTATAAAATTCATATTTTAATGATGTTGATTAAGAATTTTAACTAGAAAAATCTACGCACTTTTTTACAATATTCTTCATATTTTGAACCCAGCAATTCTTTTAGCCACGGTTCTTCAACAAATGGGGTTAGGAAAAAGAGAAATATGCCAAATACTCCAGTAATCAGAGATAAAAAAGAATTTGTTATAAAAATGTAGCCTAAAATAGCAAGGTTAATGCCTATATATTGGGGATTGCGAGAGAATTTGTAAGGCCCGTTTGTAATAAGCTCACCTTTAAGACCATGTGAAAGATGTAAGCTTAATGTCCGCATTCCCCATATTAAGATATAGATTCCTACCACAAATATTATCCCTCCGATGACACGTAACACAAGTAAGTCTAATATAAATGAATTCCAATCCAAAAAACCAAGAAATATTAACCCAATTAACGATAAGTATGTTAAAATCCAAATATAGTAAAATTGCCAAGTTTTCTTTCCCGGAGGTGGCCAAACTCGACGAGAAGGAGAGAATAATGAAATTAGTAGTGCAAAACCTAGCAAAATTTCTCCCACAAATATGAACCAAAACAAGAAAATGTTTATCATATTGTATTCAATAATTTAATTCTATTTTACTGGTAAAGTTTTTACAAATTTTTTTGCCTTCTCCAACCAAATTTCTAAAGCATCGTTAGACAAGGCACTTTCTTCCACCATAATCCATCCTTTCATTGGTCTTCCTGTAATATCAAAAAGTCTAGCTTTCAGCGATTTAATAGCAGAGTTCGCGTTTTTTTCACCTAATCGAAGGATATAATAGTCTTTATTGATACCCGCAACCATATTTCCTTTTATAAGATACCCTGTCCCTCCAAACATTTTTTTTTTGGTAAGATTTTTGCTCGTAGAAAGAATGCCGTTTAATATGGAGTCCATTTTTTCGTTATAGACCATTTTTTACCACCCACTAATAATAATGGCGCTTTTTATGTTGTTCGAGATGAAAATTCTCTATAAACACAGATATGTATCTTGTATTATAACTTTGATCTCGTTTTTTTATAATCACATGTGAGAGCAATTTCAGCTTGAAAAAATTTTAATTATTCATTAAAAAAAGGAGGAGTGAACACGAAATCATAAAATTTTTATGCTCCCGATTTATTAGTTATGTAACTAATGAAGACAAAAACGGAAAAAGACGACCAAGAGTCGTGCCAATCCACTATAAATCCCAGCGAGTGGAAGGGAAGAACAATAGAAATTGACGATGCTGGGACGGGTGATCTGGTCGGAGATGCCTTTATAGGCTTTCGAGACACGGACACGGGAAAAATTATTTTTCAATCGGTTCCAGTTGACCTCTATATCGAAGAGAACAAGGACGAGGATCAACCGAAGAAACATATTCTAAAGGTAGTTATCAAAGCTCTTAGAGCTCTTAATCACAGCAAGGGTGATAGAATACTCTTGTGTCGGGGTAATTGTTTTGATCTTGTTAGAGAATATTTTGACGAGAACAAGATATATTACGAGCCGGCGATTGTCGAAGGAGATCTTCAGGACGCTGTAGAAGGTAGATTTCTTCAACACCTCAGAAAATTAGGTGTGAGGTCGAGAAATCTTACGATGGACTCAGGTGCCAAGAGGTACTTTATCTTGTTTAACTGGGTATGTCGGGACTTCCCATACCGGGAGCGTTATGTTAAAACAGGCTTCCCATCATGGAAAAGGAAATGGCGAAATATTGCTCTGGAGAGATCCCAACAATATAAAGTCCCTGATTCTCGGAGAAGGGAATTAATTGAACGAAGAGCTAACGAAATCTATAAGCTTATGCTTGAGAAACCTATTTCTGTAAGAAAGACAGTCTCCTATAGTAGATGATTTATTTCTCAAAATTTTATTAAAGATTTTTATATCTGATTTTATTAGTTTACATATTAGTATATGGTGAATGTAATGCCTAGTTTTTCGTATAACGATATTGAACTAAACTATATAATAGAAGGAAGCGGAGAGCCTCTAGTTTTTGTAAGTGGCACCTTCACAAAATTACAAATGTGGAATTATCAAATTGATTTTTTTAGGGAAAAAATGACTATAGTTGCGTTTGACAACCGCGGAGTCGGAAAATCCTCTCGCCCAGACTTTCCATATACGATGGAACTGTTTATTGAAGATCTTAAACAATTACTTGATTACATTGGTATAACGGAAGGCATCCACCTATGTGGTTCTAGTATGGGCGCAATGGTTTCTCAGAAATATGCCTTAAAATATCCTAAGATGATAAAAACTCTGATTTTGTGTGCTCCAGGTAGTTATTACCCTCTAAAAACGAGCGAACAAAATCTTCTCACTTATAATATATTAAAAGACTTAGACTTAGAGCAAAGGGTAAAGTTTTTTTTTCCCCTTATGTATTCCAGAGAGTTTAAAAAAAGATTAGAGACCGATAGAGAATTTTTCGATGAAATTAGCAAAGACATGAACTTTTGTGCCCAGTTAGTGGATCCTCCTCTTTATAAGGATTATATCAATCAAAATGAAGCATTTAAAAATTTTGATATGAGAGATTCAATAAAAGATATCATTCAACCTACGTTAATCCTTTCTGGATCCAAGGATAAAATGTCAATACCGGGAGAGATACAATCTATGAACGAAGAGATTCCGAATTCTGAATTGGAGATTATTCCTGGAGCAGGGCACGCATTTAACATTGAGTTCCCTGAAGAAACCAATAGAATAATATGGAAATTTGTCCAAGAACACCTAAGCTGAAAATCATTGGAATTTCAAAGGGAATTATCTTATCTACCAGCAGAACTTTCTACAATTATTCCTTATAGGTTAAAAAATTAAACAGTCGAAGATTATTAAAATTAATATAAAGAGTATAAAATATTTTCGTGAAAAAATGAATCAATATGTTTTTAGATAAATTTGTGAGGGATTTTCAAAAAAGAATTGAACGGGTCCCTGGACCAGGTGCGATTTTTTATAATATCTTTATAAAAAGGCTTCTGAGTAAACTAGAATTAAAGATTGCCAAAGACATTGTTTATAAAATAAAACAGGGAACATTAATAGATTTAGGTTCGGGGACAGGCTATCTATCAATAGAGATAGCAAAAAGAATACCAAAACTCCAAATTTATGGGATTGATTTAAGCAGGAAAATGGTACAGATTGCAACTCATAATGCAAAAGGCATTAGGAATATACTATTTAAAAAAAATAATGCTACGGAATTACCATTTAAAGATGAATCAATTGATTTCATAGTAAGCACAGGTTCATTTCACCATTGGAAGCACCCTGTTAAAGTTTTTAACGAAAGTTATCGGGTTTTAAAACATAATGGAGAAGCTTGGATTTATGATGGATGTTATAATCTTCCGGATAAAGAAAAAGTTAGATTGATACAAAAATACAGTTTTTTTCAATACTTAATTTTCAGTAAAATACAAAGACTTCATGGATTTGATTGGGAAGAATATCATACCAAAATTAAAAGTCTACTTCAAACTACGAAATTTAAGGATAAATTACGAATGGAATTATCAGATGGCTGGATGAAAATCTCTCTTAAGAAGTAAAGAATTTACTTCTATTGGTATAAAAAATTTATTTGAGATTAGAAAAAAGTGATTTTTTAAAATATTAAACTTGTTTAAATTTTTTATATTGGCAATTAAGTTCTGCATTCTTGGCAAAAAGTGTTATTTAAGTTATTCTTTTTTCCGCAATTTGGGCAAAAGATGAATTTTTCTTGTATCTCTGGTTGAGGTGCGAAGTTTTGTATTTCGTTAAACATTTTTATAAAGCTTGAAGCGATGGTTCGTTCGAGTTTTATTAAAATTATTCTCAATTCAAAAGCCTATTCTCTCATAATTCCTTGTGGTTTTAGTTATTACATACCAGATACAGAAGCTAGTCCAACCTTGACGCTAACTTATGTTTTTATATAACTTTAATCTCTCCATCTGTTGCACAATATTTTTAAGCAAACATGTAATCAACTAGGTTGACAATTTTGTCGAATCTATAACATTTTTTTGGGTGAAAAAAAATGTGGAAAAAAAAAATAAAATTGAAAGAATACTTTGTACTTTTACTGCTCTTATTTAGCGTTGTTGTAACAGTTATCCCCTCGTTAGTTAGTGCCGATGACCCCAGCATAGATCCTTATGTAGCACCTGGTGCTCCAGATGAAATAACTATGGATCAGCTTTTCAAGATTGGAATACTTGACGATATGAACCACATAACTGGAGAGCACGCGTGGAACGGGGCGATGTTAGCTGCAAGAGAGATTAATGAAGCGGGAGGTCTTTTTATTAATAGTACTCATTATTACATCGGATTAGTGGCAGAAAATACTTTTGAGGTGGAACCTGAACTTGATCTCGATAAAGCAATAGATGCTGCTAATCGAATGATCTCAGATAACAATCCTCATATCATTATGGGAGGTTTTAGGACCGACGCGGTAATTCATTACATTGAACCAATAATGGATGCTAAAATTCCCTTTATTTGCACTGGTGCTACTACGGATTTGCTTACTCAAAATGTTCTGGATAATTATATCAGATATAAATATTTTTTCAGAGCTATGCTTAATGCCAGTAAAATTGGTGGGGATATTATTAATTACATTCCTTATCTTGCGAAAACATTAACAGGAATTTTAGGAAAAGAAGTAACTAAAGTAGGTATTTTACGCGAAGATTTAGAATGGACTGTTCCTATGGCAAATGCTTTGAATTTTTATTTACCTTTATTTGGTTTAGAAGTTGTTGAAGAAATTGTGTTACCATACGACTCGTCAGAACAAGATTTAAAAAATGCTTGGTATCAAATTGACAATTCAGGAGCTCAAATTTTAGTGCCTATAACTTCGAGTTACATGGGTACTTTAATGGGTCGCACATATGGAGAAGTGCAACCAAACTGTATCGTGTGTGGGATTAATGTAGAAGCTCAGTTAGATAATTATTGGGATGACACTTACGGTGGTGGTCAATATGAAATCACTACTCAAGGCACTTATAGAACCGAAAAAACTCCAAAAACCATTCCATTTTGGGATAATTACGTTAGTGATTATAGCATGGAACCATTATTTACGGCTGTATGCTCGTACGATGCTATTTATCTGTTGTACAATGCTACATCATCAACCCAATCTTTTAACGCAGATCAAATTGTTTTTGGTTTAGAACAAATAAATAGCACTAATACTTTTACAGGGGTAAACGGTAATATTGCATTTACATCGTCTCACGATTTACTTGGCGGTCCTGATTATGTTGCTATGTTATTCTGTCAATGGCAAGAAGGAGGAAC
>JAGXNZ010000365.1 GCA_019894655.1 Promethearchaeota archaeon
ATTCTTTACAGATGCTATTGTACCTGCTTCCAACTTAAAATTTCGGTCCTTAAGGTTTTGGCTATTTGGTAAGCTATACTCAAATTCATTCAAATTGATAAAATCTGCGCCTATTTTGTTCAAATAAAAAATGAATTTTTTCAAATTTTCTATATATTCCACTTCTGGAATCACAGGAACTTCAGCTCCTACAGACATACCCTTGTTCAATGCGTATTTAATCACATTCCAATTTTCTTTTGAAGGGTTAAATCTAATTTCGTCTAACCCTGCTCGAGCGAGTTTTACCGCAATTTCTTCGCTAAAATTAAGACTATTGGTATAAAGGTGAATATGAAACTTTTTTCCTTTATTTTTTTTGACGAATTTGATATATTCTAGCGTTTTATTTAAGTTAGGTTCATATAATGGATCTCCACCCGTAATACTCATGCCTTTGGCATTAATAGCTTTAAGTTCGTGTAGTATCTGCTCTTTAGAAGATATTTGAATTTCATTTATATAAGTATCTTCCTTACCTTTTCGTTTTTCAGAAATCGGACAATACCACCAGCAGTGTTTTGGACTCTGACAGGTTCCATTAAGAAATAATACTGCTTTAGTGCCCTTTAAACATTGTTGACATCCTTTAGGAATTCCTTTTTTCTTTACGTAAAATGTATGCGCTTTAGATTCTAAAATTATTGGATATTTCATCTTTGAAACAACTTTTTTCTTACAATCGATTTTTTATTGGCTAATTTTTTTAACACATCTTCGGTAGTTTCATACACTTCAATTGATCTCTTTAGAAACACGCCTGTTTTTCCAAATTTTTCTCTCTTTAAAAGAACTTTTTTTCTTTCATTAATCAAATCAATACTAACGTTCAACTGCTTTGCAGCTAAATTTTCATTCCCTATAATCGAAGATTCTTCATGACCACCAGAAGTAGGTTGAATTAAAACTAACCTTTTATCGATTCCGGGCACTCTAATACCATTTTTAATTTGGTTTAGATTAATTTTTCCTCCAAAATCGTAAAATTCTCTTGCTTTTTTATCGAACTTAGTTAATGGAATTGTTATGCTCTCTAACTCGTCTAAATAAATGTAAAGTTTCAAAGTGTCAGCGGGAGTTGCCATAATAATTTCTCTGAAGTAATTATTAAAACCGTTTTTGTCGAGAATTATTTCTATTTGATACGGAGCGATTGTTTGGATGAAAACAATGTCGATATCGCTATCGTTATGAACATCGCCTCGAGCAATACTACCATATACTAATGGATTCAAACCCTCTTTTACAAACATGTTCAGTAAGATTTTAGATCGTTCTCTTTTTTTATGTAATAGCTTCAAATGGCTTTCAGAATGAAAAACGGTTTTAAAATGATCTCTTAAAATTTTATTATCTTTCATTAGAAATTAATCGCTTTTATCTTATTTACTCTTTCTCTATATATCTACTTATTATGGCTAAAAGTAAAGTTTCGTAATACTTGAATGTACTTTTAGCATTTTGAATAATGGCGTGTTTGTTGTTTTTAAATGTTTCATTACTGAGTAATTTCTTCTTTAGATTCTTGTTTTTAAAAAAAGGATTTAATTTCCCACTAAATATCGTAATTATATTAGAATTGTTGCTTGATTCGCTTATAAAAGTCAAATATTTTTCTAGATTGTAGAGTTTTAGGCGGGGATTAATCAAAATTATTTTTTTAGAATGGTAATCTTTCAAAAGAATATTCAACGGCAAAAAAATTTTTGAAAAATCAATAACATCATAATCTTGACTCACTAAATGAGTTTTTTGATTGTAAAACATTATAATAGCGGAAATGGTTTGGTTCACCTCTTTTTCGGTTTCAGATTTCATTAGTTTTGTTCGGTTTGTAGTTAACATTTTAAACCGAACGCTTATCACATTACATCCAAACGTACAAAATGCTTCTGTAAGCGCTTTTAACAACATCAGTTTTCGATTCCTTCTTATAATAATTATTGTCGGTTTTGTAAAATCTTCTTGCTGAAAAACGCTAGAATTAGTCAAAGTGCACTTTTTTATAGATATTGATGAAAGTTGATTGCTAATATCCCGTAGGTTATCAACTCTCCTAATCGTTGAAGTATTTGAAAAAAAAAATCTCCATCTGTATATCTCTTTAAGGATCTTTACACTGATTAAAAGTACGATTAACAATACAATTATGATAATATCAATTGTAATCCAATCTACTTGAAAGATGTCAAATGTCACAATATTTACCGCGTAGTGTTTATATTAGTCTACAACTTCGCTAATCCAATCCAAATATTTTTTTGATCCTTTTTCGATTTTGAAAGCAACACACTCGGGATTCGAATAACTATGAATTTCTTTGACTTTTTGAATTAACAAATCGCTATTTCTTTCTGTTGTTTTAATAATCAATAATACTTCGTTTTCCCTTTCTATATTTCCTTTCCATCTATAAATTGAGAACACGTTTTGTATTATGTTTACACATGCTACCAACCGATTCTCAACTAATATATTAGCTATCTTCTTACCCTCTTCAATATTTGGAACTGTAACTAAAAAAATATAATAATCCATTTAATTCCCTTAGTTGTATTCTATAATAATTAATAATGCAATTTTAAATTTCAATTTATTTAAGAACTTAGCCAAACTAGATAAAACTCTTTTTTTTTTTTGATTTTAAAACCGGTTTTACGAAAAATGAAGATATAAATTATTAAAATTCATATAAATAATTAAAAAAAATTTCATTATGCTTTAAGGAGTTGATTTTAATCCTTCACAACGTTTATCTAATATCAAATTTTACGGGCATTTGTTTAATCCATAGGAAGTATGGTACAATAGAATTTAATCAAGATTTAGTATCTGGTTTTTTAACAGCATTAAAAGATTTTTCAGTGGAGTTTTCGAAAGGATCAGGTGAATTGAAAATCATTGATATGCAAATATTTTATCTCCTTCTTGTTTTTAAGGAAGGGATCCTGTGTACCGCAGCTGCTGATAAAAATGACGATTCTAAAATAACACATAAAATCTTAAGCGATATTATCGACAAATTCCTGGAAAGGTATGGAAACCTAATAGAGAATTGGTCAGGAGATGTTAGGATGTTTAAAGGATTTGAAAATGTTATGGATGAGATGTTAAAAAACGGGCATATAGCAGAAATCCAAATTAAGATTCCAATATTAAAAATTTATGAGAAAGATTTTGTAAAATCTCAGAAACAACTAACTAAAAAGGGTTTAGTACTTTCAGAGGAAGATTTACGGAACGTACAAAACCAGAAACCCGCATGGACTTCAAAACGTCTTCCAACCCAAGTAATCATTCAGGGTTTTTTAAACAAGGAACAGTATAAGATTGCTCATTTGGCTGATGGTTTTCACACAACAGCAGATATAGCAGAGGAAGCTGGCGTTCCAAAGGCGCAGATTGATGTAATGATCGATGATTTAGATGATCTTGGCTTACTCAAGTTTATTGATGTAAAATAACTTAAATTTTTTCATATAACCAATAACTTACCTTTTCTAATTTCTTGAATTTGAGTTGGTTTCTTTTTCTATTCTTATTAAATTAAATAAGCTTGTCCTATTAAAATTGGTAAACATAAGATTTATGAAAAAAATATCACTAGTCTTATTAGTATGAATGTGAATAAAATAGATGAAAACATCTATGAAATCCCTCAAAAAACTTTAATGGCTCGAGTGGAAGGAAAAATCGCAAAATTTCAAATGAAAGTACCTGTCCATATCTATGCTAACGAATACATCTTAGAAAAGATTAAAAATGATAGGACTCTGGATCAGATTTGTAACGTTGCTTGTCTTCCAGGGATACAGAAGCACGCTATTGCTCTCTCTGATGCACACCAAGGTTATGGGTTTTGTATTGGGGGCGTAGCAGGAACAGACGCATATTCTGGAATGGTTTCCCCAGGTGGGGTAGGATACGATATTAACTGTGGTGTGAGAATTCTAAGAACAAACCTTCATCTTAAAGATATTGAACGTTCAATTCACCACTTATTAGATACTATTTTTAGGAATATACCATCCGGATTAGGTAGTAAAGGCAAATTAAGTATTAATCCAGCGGAATTAGATGAAGTTTTAGATAACGGTTTAAATTGGGCATTAGATAATGGTTATGCTATAAAAGAGGATTTAGAACATTGCGAAGAAAACGGTTTTTTGAAAAATGCTGATTCAAACTTAGTATCTCAAAAAGCAAAGCAAAGAGGAATAAAACAACTCGGTTCTTTGGGTAGTGGTAATCACTTTCTCGAAATACAAAAGGTTGATAAGATTTTTAACGAATCAGTGGCTAAGAAATTTGGAATCATAGATAAAGATCAAATAACTATCATGGTTCATACTGGTTCACGGGCTCTTGGTCATCAAGTATGCACAGATTCACTTAGAAATATCGAGCAAGCAATGAATAAATACAAT
>JAGXNZ010000366.1 GCA_019894655.1 Promethearchaeota archaeon
GCGAGTAAAAGAGAATTACCCCTATCGTGATTGGTAGTGTCTGTTCCTAATAAGGAAAACATCCTACCTAAACAATGAAAGCAAATATATTTATCTCGGTAAATCTCTATAACTTTTTCAAAAATAGTCATATTCTAATTAAATAATTAGGTATTACTTTTGTTTTTAATCATCCTTCAATAATAATAAAAAAAAAAAATAGATTTTAAGTTATAGATTATTTTTTCTCCCAGTCAAAATCGAGTTTTACGCACTTTTTCGTGAAGAAATATGCAACGATAAGTATTAAAGAACAAATTGGTCCCCATATAACTAAACCGAAAGAATAGGTCAAAGTTCCAACGGTAATATCTTGTAACGATAAAATAGCTCCTATAATCAAAGGACCAAAGGCTTGAAATATATTAAGAAGTATACTGGGGAACCCAGCATATATTCCTGCTTTTAACTGTCCAGTTCGTTTTTCGTCGTCTTCAGCTAAATCTGCCATATATATGTATGGAAAGAGATTCCATCCACTTAATACCGCCGCTATAATAAGAATAAAGATAATTCCAAAAATAGCATTCGCTGCAAGAGGGATCATCCCTATTAATGTCGTTGGTAGAAGAATTATTGCAAAAATATATAAGTACAGAAGCGTTTGCTTTTTGCCTTTAGTTTGAATAAGTCTTCTCCACACATATAAGAAAGCGATAAATCCGATTATTAGAAATATAGCAACAATATAATATATTAATCCACTCAATCCTAATACGGTACCTATGAATGTTAACATTACAGTAGTAATTATTGACCACGCAAAACTAGCAATTCCAGCCATCAATACTATTTTTAAATAATTTCTATTTTTTAGTATTATTTTTAAATTCGTAATTAGATTCGTAGATTCCGTTGATTCTGTCTTAAAATTTGGCTCTGTGGGCATCCTAAAGGCGATATATAAATAGAATATAATTACAAGTAGACCAAATATCAGAACTGGTGCTGAAACTAGGATGGGTGTTACTTCGGGGGTTAAAGCAATGTCTTCAAACGCGGGTGTTAAAATCAATAATGTAAAAATAATCATAATTGCATTTCCGATATAGTTAAAGATATTTTGAAATTGAGAAACTTTCGGTCGCTCCCCCACAGGAAATTGTTCTGCCATCCATGCTTGGTAAGGGGTTGTTACCGCATATGACATTCTAAAAATAATATCCCAAACTAATAACCATAAAAATAGAGCATTTGTATCGCTAAGATCGGGTAAAAAAAAGCCAGGTAATAAAAGAAAAATGAAAGAAATTCCAAGTAATGGAGCTAGTATCAAAATATATGGTTTTCTTCTGCCTAACTTTGTATATTTTGCATCACTTACCCATCCAAAAAAAAACTGAGCAGCAGCAATCGAAAGATACCCCATTGCTTGAGCAAATCCAACTTGAAATGGTGGTACTCCATATCCAAGATAATACAACGCAAATAGGGCAAAACCTTCAATTCCAAGAACGATTGAGCTTGAAACTCTTGGTACACTATAATTAAGCTTCCTTAGAGTAGTTGTTTCATTTCTAATGATTCCTTCCGTTTCATTCATATTATTTCACTATTTTTAATCTTAATTTTTTTTTTAAAATTTTAGTTCAAATTAAGATTAGATAAAACTATATTTAATATTTATTGATTAGATGAGAATCGCTGAAGAAAGGATGATTTAAATAGCGAAAATTAGAAATAATAAATGAGTTTGCCGAAATAAACTCAATTTAATCTTCTTCTTCGTCCCACCCTAAATCTTTTAGAACGGATTCAAAAGCTTCGGATTCCTTATCAAGTACGAATTCAGTATCGTACTCGGAAGCAGGTTCTCCAAAATCAGTATTAAAATCCGGAGGATGAAGGTCCTCTAACGAAGGAGTAGATTCTTGTAAAAGTTGTTCTTGGACGATTTGAGGCTCTTGTATTCTTTCATCTTCCTCAATTTCCATTGGCGTATAATTATCAAGCGGAACAGGAGGTATTTCGTCTTCGTATACTTTAAAACGCGAATCAACAACCTGGGATGGCTCTTCTGACTTCATTGAAGTTTCTAAGCCCTCAACACTCTTCTCCAATTGTTTTTCGTATTTTAAACCAATAGATTTTGGAATTGCCACAATATTATTTTGTATTCCCGTTTCTATATCTTCTAAATCACTACCGTCTTTTTCCCAATCGTCTAAAAAACCAAGTAAATCATCTAAGGCGGCTTTATCTTCTTCAATGCTGGGTTTTTTAATTTGTGTCACTTTATCTTCTTCAATATTTAGCTTAGCTTTTTCAGAATCTTCCAAAGAAAGAGTCATGTTAGTAATTTCATCTCCAGAAATTAATCGATTCAATCTTTTAGCTACCTCTCGTATATATCCTAGGTAATATCCAATCCGATACACATTTTTTAACCCACCAAACACCAGATATTCGTCGTTTATTGCTAGAATGATACTATACCCAGAGGTATTGTGAAGTATTATCTCTGTTAGTGCGCCGTGTGCAGTAGCTTCGCTTAATCTCAATCCCAAATCAATTAGTGCAGTGCTTGAAGCGGAAGTTGCATCAGCATCGAGCTCAGATGAAAAAGCAGACGCTACTTTCATACCTACTCGAGAAAGTACTGCCAGATTTTCTAAATCTGTTTTATCTTCTTCAAATTTTAAAATCTTCATCATATTTTCTCGAATTTGTTGCGCAAGGGACGACATTTCACATCACAATCTTTTTCAGTTTAAAAATAATTGATATCAATATATTATAAATTCTTTTAATGTATAACATAAAATCTATGCTAATATATTTTATCATAATTACTTACATGAATTCATTTAATTTCTTCTGTGTAGAGGAAGAATTATCATATTTATTGAATGAGTATCCAGATAAGTCAGTAACTATGTTTTTAATCTCCGTTATCACATTTTCAGTCGTTAAATTATTAGTATCGATTGTGAATACTTTTTTAGTTTGAGTTTTGGGGAATAAAAATTGATTATAATAGGAGAGAATTTCTAATAGGTATTTCTTGTCATCTTCATTCCAATCCTTTCTAGTTTTATCAATTGAACCTCGTTGAATAATTCTTTTTAATATAGTATCTGTCTCAGCAGTAAGATATATAACATAATCTTCTTTCCACTTAACTGATTTATACATATCATGCACAAGATTATAGTCTTTCTCTTTAAGGTAAAGACTTTTAGAGTAAATTAGCACACAGATTGGTGTACGATCTAAAAAAATAACTCTCCCATTGTAAATATTATCAAAATTAGTGATATTTTTATTTCTCCGAATGAGCTGTTGAAGAAAGTGAATTTCGCTTCGGAAGGCGATTTGTTTGTTGTCGGAACCGAATGGAAAAGGAGGAATTTTGGTATATCTTTCGGAAAAAAACTTAAACTTATTATTATCTCCCATTTTTTTTTTTAAAAGATTAAAAATGGTCGTTTTTCCAATGCCATGTGCCCCTGCAATAGAAATAATTATGTTATCCTTACTACCCTTGTTAGTATAATATTTTTTACCCAATCTCTCTTTCTCCACGTCGTAGACTCTTATCGTATATTAAAAAAAATAAGTTACTAATAATAACACTAGAGATATTTGATTTTTCTTATTATTAAATTTATATATTAAAGGATAATGGAGATTTATGTTTAAATTAGAAATAGGCAATTAAGATAATGAGAGTAATGGTGTAAATCAAATTGGCTATTATAGTACTTAGTAGATTCTTATTAATTTCATAGATCACACCCAATAATATAGACACCATAAAGTTTACTAAAAAGAAATATATCCCTACTGGTATTGTAAAAACTAGAAACAGAAGTGAGTAAATCAAGGCTACAATCACAATTACAGAAGCTTTTCCAAGAAAATTGTTTTCAAAATGCGCTTTTAAAGTTCTGTGTAATACCCCTCTAAATACTAATTCAGTTGAAATTACTGTTAAACTTAGAAGGATAATAAGTACTATTATCAGAATTACACTAGAGTTTTGAAGGACCAAATATTCTTCGTCTAAATAAGCAAAGATATCATAGAAATTTATACCCGAATCATACATAAATCGGATTACTAAAGACGAAAAATTATCAGTTAAAACTAATCCAACACTTCCGGCAATGCCAATTAAAGCAGCGATTATTACCGATCTTCTATTAAAGTTCAAACCTAATTTCTTGGGGTTATGCTTTTTTGAAAAAATATAATATAGGGGATATATCCCAAAAACAATATCCGGAGCTTGACTTAAGAGAATTGTTGTCATGCTTAATTCTAATGTCTCAGATGGACCCAATTGTAAAGTTATAAACATAGTAATTACTAATCGAAGAGTAACGTATGCCATAAGAGCACTACCAAACACGCTAATCCCCTCTCTGAAATTCCATTCGCTTTTCTTCAATACAAACTTTTGTTCTGGTACTAATTTTTTATTTCTAAATATAAAACCTTGTCTACTTTGATCTTTTTTACCTTGGGTTGCGATTTCTTGGTCAGGAATTTTTTCTAATCTAGTATCACATATAGGACACTGCTCTAATATATTAGACGTTATAATCGACCCGCAGTTCGAACATTTGCGCGATATTAGAGCCTTTTTAATTGGTTTTGGTAAGGGTTTCGTTTGATCGATAATTTGCTCAGTTGGTTTAATGTTTACTATTAATTTCCCACATTTAGGATTTGGACAATAAGTTGTGTCCTTTTGGATTGTAGTTCCACAGTACACGCAAAAATTTGTTACCTGAGGTTTTTCATCTTCTTTTGACATAACTTTCAATAAAATAAGAAATTTAATTGTGCTGAAGCGTACTTATTTTAGTATATTAAATTTAAAATTATATATTTTATTGTTATTTTCTACAACTAAAACAATAAATTGACAACAGAGAAATATTAAGCGTGTTTAATTAGTAACTATATCAATTACGCTCGAATCTTTTTACTTCTTTCTTCTTTTAATTTCTTTAGTTTTTGAATAAAGTTCCATGAGCAAAAGGTTATGATAGAAAGAAATAGAATCAAAGTAACCTTCTCCTATATCTGACTTGTTGGCGTGTACTAACGTAAGTTGGGCGTTTAGGGCAGATCTCATTAGTAATTCTATTCCTTTGTAAATCAAATTCGGACTCCAAGTCCCTCGGTCAGGGTTACCCCACCAAGTTGTATCAGAACATATTCCTCTATCATAAAACCACCGAGATGTATTATAGTGTCTCTCTGCATCCCAATTTTCATTCAAATCTAAATTTTCTATTAAATTCATTAGGTTATTTAAACTTCTTACAATTTTCCAATATAATGTATGAATTCTGTTATCGGGATGAGCCCATAAAGGGAAAGCGATGCCTGCTTTCATATCATCGTATGTAGTGCTCCAACTCGAATCTTTAGGGATTATCTTTTCTTTATTAATTGGAAAAAATTTCGATAATTCGGATATGAATTCAATTTTTACTTCTTTTTGATCGTTAATAAGATCTAAAGCCTTACTTAGAAATGTCCTTTCAAATTTTTTTATATGATGACCAAAAGTTTCTGAATCCATTGCTGTTATAATATATTTATTTTTTTGCTTTGTTTCTTTATTTTTCTTGACTATATCTTTAATTTCTTCAACAAATTCTTTCGCAGTAATGTTGTTAAATGCGATTTTATTACTGAAAATATCGTCTCTAAAAAATAACAATAAACCATTAGGAGAAGTATATATTTGATCAGTAGGCCAATCTACAGGACAGGCTATACCGCTCATAATTACCCATTTATACCCTAATTCTCGGATGTACTTTGCAACTTGGGAGCTAATTGACATTTCAGGAGGGAAAAAGC
>JAGXNZ010000367.1 GCA_019894655.1 Promethearchaeota archaeon
TGATTGGACATGAAACGACGCAGGCATTACAACCGGTGCATGTATTTTTATTTATTTTTAATTCGTAGATTTGCATGGTAATATTTCCCCTATTTGTAAGAATAAAGTCTTGATTTTTTGGTTTCGGTAATTAATGTTTGTTCTGATAATTTTTAAGATAAATTCAATTTTGTATTAGTATTATTATAAAAATTATGATATAAACTTACTTCTTAGAAGGAATTGTGTTTTAAAAAATTTAGTATGCGATTTTAAAAGCTTGCCAAACATATAAATTTCTCAATCTTCAAAGCGATAAAGCATAATTTTAAATATGTATTTGTGAAATTGATTACGTTGTCCTTTACAAAGAAGTTTAAATTTAAAAGCGATTTAGATCCAATTTGTCCATATTGTGAAGAAGAAATCGATATTGAAGATTTATTAGAAGGTGGAGCTGGTATGCATCAAAAAGTAAGTACAATTAAAGTCATGGTAGCACCAGTGGCATTTATGACAACCGTTTTCTTTTGTCCTCACTGTCGAAAAATTCTTGGATTTAGTAAAGCTCGATAATTAAAAAAAGAAGTAATATTTATTTTGTTAACATATTTTCAAGATATTCATCAGTATACTTAGAAGTTGATTTAGATTTACTTCTTTTGCGATCTTTACGATAATAAATATAACCTATTAATAAGCCAAGAACTAATCCAATAAAGATTGCTATGAGTAAAAATGTGACAAGTAACGACCAAAAAACTACAAAACTGAATCCTATGTATATAATAAAAAAAACCCATTCAAAGACACTAATTGAAATCGCTGAAAGGATAGCGCCGAATAAACCTACATAAAAGCCCGTCTTTAATGCAGTTTGATGTTCTTTTCTATTTTTAAGAGCAAAAAGTAGGGCTATTATCCCTCCAAAGATTAGATCGATATCTCCAGCATAATAAAAACTAATAGGATTTAGGACATAAGACAGAAATGCAATAATGTCGAATATTATTATCCCTGAAATTATATTATTTTCTTTTGCTTTACTGTAGAGATTGGCTATAAATGGAATGGAGCTCACAGTTTTCTATATGATTGTTTAATATTTATTATACTTTATATAATATATTTTGCCTCGTATCTTTATTAAAAACATAAATGTTCTCCTTCGGAAAAGAAATAAAAGATTTTTCACCCATTTTTACTGGATAAAAGCCTGTTGGTGCCGCTAGCGCAGAAACACCTTCTGAAAGTTCAAAGGTTAACAAAGTTTCTACACCAAGATATTCTACAACAGACACTTCCACTTCAAATGATTTTTCATGATGTTCAGGTGTTATCTTAATATGTTCAGGACGTATACCTAGTATTAGCTGAGTCAAGTCCGATTTTTTTATTTTTTCAGTAAGTTCATTAGTAAGCTCAAAAGTAAAATCAGCAAAATCAAGCGTATTTCCGTTCCTCTCATTAAAAGTCACATCAATGAAATTCATCGTAGGTGATCCTATGAATCCTGCAACGAAAAGGTTATGGGGCGTGTTATAAACTTCTGTAGGGGTTCCTATCTGCTGAAATTTTCCCTCGTTTAAAATCGCTATTCGATCAGCCATGGACATAGCTTCTACTTGATCATGAGTAACATAGACTTGAGTGATTTTAAGTTGCTTCTGTAATTTGATTATTTCGCCGCGCATTTGAATCCTTAATTTTGCATCTAAATTACTTAAGGGTTCATCAAAGAGAAATACAGTTGGATTTCGTACAATTGATCTTCCCAAGGCTACTCTTTGGCGTTGACCCCAACTCAGCTCTCCGGGCTTTCGATCCAATAATTGTGAAATCCCTAATAATTCAGCAGCATTTTCAACTCTTTTAGCGATCTCTTCTTTCTCCATTTTATCTATTTTTAATGCGAATCCCATATTTTCTCTAACATTCATATGAGGATATAAAGCATAACTTTGAAAAACCATTGCAACTCTCCTTTCTTTAGGAGGTACATGAGTAACTTCTACATCATCAAAAAATACGCGACCATTTGTCACATATTCTAATCCTGCAATTATGTTTAAACAAGTAGATTTTCCGCAACCCGAAGGTCCAACAAGTACCATAAACTCCTTATCGTTTATTTCAAGATCAATGTCTTTTAGAACATGAACATCAGGATTAAATATTTTATTTACTTTTTCTAATTTAATAACAACCATCTTATTTTCACCTATAGTTATTTAACCTTTTACAGCACCGCTAGTTAAACCACTTACAATTTTCTTCTGAAATATTAAAACGACTATTACCAACGGTATTGTTGAAACAGCTGTTGCTGCTAATAAAGCAATGTCAGTATCCCATGAAGCTGTTAAACTCTGAGGATTCCTAACATATCTTAAAATAGCAAGTGGTACCGTTTGGTTTATAGGATTTGTCAAAAATATTTGAGCAAATAGTAATTCATTCCAAGATGCAATAAATACTAAGATCGCACTTGTAAAAATACCTGGTAGAGTTAATGGAAAGATAATTTTTCTAAAAATCTGAAAATTCGAAGCA
>JAGXNZ010000060.1 GCA_019894655.1 Promethearchaeota archaeon
AAGTAATAATTCAGCATTTCCCCATCTGATAGTATCAATTGAAATCGAATTAAGATGTTTTTTAATATTTTCGACACCTATACCATTTTCAATTAAGTAGATTAAAAAAGCTATGCAAACACCCGTTGATATTGTATCCATTCCATAAACATTGCATCTATGATGGGCTAAAATAACCTCCTTTGATTCAAAAATTCCACATAGAGGCCCAAATGCTGCAACGGATTCGTATTCTGGACCGTCAACGCTAATTTCTTTACCGTCGTGCTCTAAAATTGTTGTTTTTCCGCATCGCATAGTACATCCACTACAACCGTAGTCTAAGACAGCGTACTTCTCTCTTAATGTTTTGCCTGTTAATTTTTCAGCAAAAAACTCAGATTCTGTAAAATAATATCCGGGTGTATCACCAAGCGCCATACCAATATCAAGATAACAATTAGTCCCATATAATGTAAATAAGAATGGAGTAGTAGATTTAAGAAGATCCCCTCTTTTTGCTTCTATTGCTTGTTTTATTAATTCTTTTCCTATATTAGGATCTGCCATAGGAATTTTGTTAGTTCCAAGAATTGCAATTGCCTTTAAATTTTTTGAACCCATAAGAGTTCCTAATCCGCATCTTCCAACTGCTCTTCCTTCGTCGTTAATGATTCCCGCATATTTTACTAAATTTTCACCGGCAATTCCTATTGTGGCAACTCTAATTTTTTCATTATTCAGTTCAGCCTTAATATAAGTTTGGGTTTCATATGTATCCTTTCCCCAATATTTATCTGCAGCTTTAAACTCAATTTTTTCATCATGTATATACAAAAATACAGGTCTTTCGGCTTTTCCAACAAGTACAATAGCATCATAACCACTCTTCCGTAAAGAAATACAAAAGGACCCACCTGACGTTCCCTCACCCCATATCCCTGTAAGAGGGGAAATGCCAGTTACAGAATACCTCCCCGAAGAAGGTCGTATAGTCCCTGTAACAGGACCAGTAGCCATTATTAGGGGATTTATTTCAGAAAATGGATTTTCCTTAAGTGTTTTATAATCGTTCTCAGATAAGAGATCGTAAGTAATTTTAGCACTTAATCCCGAACCACCAAGGTATTCTTTAGCTACAGTACTATCGAGATCTTTAACACTAACGGTTTGATTGGTTAGATCAATATAAGCAAGTTTTCCGTTATAACCTATTAAATTGTTATTCAATATTCACCCTCATTTTCAATCCTCATTTTAAAAATCAATTTCTTTTCCGTCATATGCGTATTCAAAAATTTTTCTAAGGAGTTCTGTATTCGAGTGGCGATAAGTCGTTAAAAAACCAGCATCATTAAGGGTGTAATCAACGAGTATATCTATTTTATTAAAATAATCTTCTTTACTTATAACTGGTTCTTTAATCTCTTTTACACATGTAGGACCATCGAGATTATGAATAAAGTCTTTAAGTTTATGAATGAATTCACGTAATAAAGCATCGTCGTCTTTAGTTTCACAATCAATGCCAAAAATAGGACAAAAATCTTTCCACCTTTCAGTTACTTTCGCTTTAAAAGCAATAGTATATGGTACAAACATTATAACAGAAATACCATGATGGACACCACAAACTTTTCCGAAACTATGCCCTAGGCCATGATTTAAGCCTGGATTGTTATTTCCATTAGCTCCAAATGCTGCCCATGTTGAGGCTACCTGCATATGGCTCCGAGCTTCATTATCTCCTGCACCATATTTATAAGCCCTTGGTAAATACTTAACAATTTCTTTGATTGTTGTTAGATTCGTTGCGTCAGTATATGGATTGCCCCAATTCGTAGTATATGCTCCCATCGCATGTGCTAAGGCATCTAAACCAGTCGCCATAGTTAGAAATGGAGGTAAATCCTTTACGAAATCTGTATCCAAAATTGCGATATCTGCTAATAATTCATCCTGAGCTACTATAAGCTTCTTCGGAGGGTCTCTATTGGTGTCAGTCAATACTGCTACTCTAGCAGCTTCAGAACCCGTTCCTGATGTTGTAGGAATAGCTACCAATTTTTTAATTTTTTTGCGTAATCCTAAAGTTTGGCTAAAGGCTAAAACCATGTGAACATTTTCTTCAGGATTCTCATACTTAATCATTATACCTTTAGCAGTATCCATAACACTTCCTCCACCAATAGCTATCAAAACTATAGGTTTAAAGCCTTCGCATACTCTTACTCCTTCCTCAATTGTGTCAATTGGAACCTCAGGGAGAGCACCTGACCAAACTTGATATTCCATCTCTATTAGATTAAGATAAGGTTCAATCTTCTTAACGAACTTGGCTGTAAAAGAATCTGTTACGATTAATGCCCTTCTTTCCTCCTTATTTAAAATTGCTTCTAAATATCTAGAAACCTTTAGAACTGCTGATTTTCCTATATAAATGTCTGGTAAGAAATAGTAAGTATCTATTCCCCTAACAGCTTTTCCGTTTAAAATGGGCATTAAATCCTGGATATATTGCATTTCATACCATGTAGGTTGTTCTTTAACCATTAGATATTACCCCTATTATTCCTTAGCAAATTAAATTTTTATGAAATAAATATAATAAGTATATTGGTTTTAATCCAAATAAAAGATTCTAGAATTTAAAAATTGGTTTGAAATTAGTTTCCTAACTGTTGTAATCTTTTTAAAAAAACAAAGTTCCCCAACCTTTGCAAGGTTGTCTTCATGTATCAACGATTTTTATACATGGGTCATCCATAAAGGGGTTCATTATTTTTCATCCATTATATCTGCCATCATTTTTATTGAAGGTCTGTCGGTCTTATCCTTACCAATATAAGTCCATACAATTTTTCTGTCCTTATTTATAAGAAACTTGCTTGGTACTGCTTGTTTAACATTCATTGTTCCTCCTCCACCGGGAGCAAACCAGTAAACATCGTAATCTTTTGCGATTTTTGCTCCACGATCAGAGATTATGTCTACAGCAAAATTGTTTTCTTCCTTGAATTTCTTAAGAAGTCTTTCGCTATCGCTTGCGATTGATATTAACTTTATATTTCTACTCTCAAATTCTGTAATATTTTCTGTTAGTAGATGTAAATGCTTTTTACAATGACTTCACCAATTTCCCCGAAAGAAATCAATCAAAACTCCGTTGTACTCCCCAAGTAAGTTTTCCAAATTCATGTCTTTTCCGTAGATGTCTTTAGTATCAAATAATGGAGCTATAGAACTCTCTGGTAATCCGCTAGGCCTTGGCGGTTCTTCGTCGTTCATATTATTCAATAACATAATTTCAAATTTAAAATGATTGGCTAAAAAATATTAATACTTCAAGAAAGGAGACATTTAGGTGAGTAAGGACAAATTTAAAAAAAAGAAATAGAGAATTTAAAAAATTAGATTAAAGCGGCCCATGGGACTTCAACAGTTATGTTCAAATTAATGAGTATTGCGGCATAGAGCGTCTCAAATGAGAGTTTCAGAACTAAAGTTGCTGCTGTAGTAGCTAATCCTACTATATAAGTTGGATCCATCATAAGTGTAATGGTATTATTGACATTGTTTGTGAAAGAATGAAACGTACTAAAATAATTATCTGATGATCCTCCTACTATTACTCCTACAGGGAGTGCTGAATCATTCGCGCTAGTCAATGTACGTAATTCTGCGTCGATATAAACATCATAAATCGCGAAAAAACCTTGATTGTTGAGATCAAAAAAAATAGAGATGTTAATCGTATCATCGCTTAGATCAGGTAGACTCAGATCGTGATCTATAACAGGAGTACTGTTGAAACCAAAACCAAGGTTCATCCCACTGTAAACAATGCTTCCAAGGTATCCAAATATAATTAGACTAAGTATCGTGCCTAATACTTTAAAAAGTTTACTAAGCTTAAATTTCTTCTTCACACGATATTCCTTATTCTTCCGTAACTCAACTGCTTCGATTAAATACTTTAACGCTTTTATTCCTGAAGAACCTAACAATAACCAAGCGATTACCTGTAATCCCAGGAGCACCTGAAGAGTAGGTAAACTTATTGAATAAGTTCCTAATCGAACCCCCGGTGTAAATCCCCCGAAAAGATAAAACAGATAGATACCAGAATAGACAGTTGAACCAAATGCTATTAGGCGATTCGCTGATGAATCTTTGGGATACGCATGCCGTAGCATTGAAAAAACAACACCTATAATCCCTATTATCATTATGGACATTTTAAACTCTTGAGTAAAAGTCATAAGGCCCATCATAGAGATTACTTCGAAAAGAACCAAAGGTAAAGCAATGTAGAGAACGGCGCTTAAAATGCCGTGTAAAATCATTTTAGTTATTTGTATAGCCATAGGTTTCGACCATTTTGGTAATATGTTTTTTTAGAATAAAAATACTTTTAATGATTTCATAGAATTCTAACTACTTAAATTTCTCTCATTTAACCTAAAAATGGCAATCAAATAATTAATGGAAGTAATTTTTAATTTATAATTAGAGGTCTAAAATCATTGTTATATCCTCCCATCCATATGCAAGTTCAACATAATTAGTATTTTTTTACTATTTTTAAGTATTCAATTTTATAAAGAATCTAAAACTACTAAATTTTATAGCAAAAAATGAGGGTAAAGATAGAATATTTAAATATTTCGTCGGTGATATTAAATTCGATCATCCTTGTTTTCCCCGCACTAACATTCCAAGCTAATGCTTTACTGAGAACTATAAATCTAATCTTAATCGGAGTTCTTTTCTAAATGAATTTTATCTACTTTTTTTTTAATCTTCGTGAAAGCTGAGTTTCACGATTAAACATATGTTCTCTTGTAATACCCTCGTGTTGTTGAGATAATATAAATTATTCGTTCTAGTTTTCTTCTTTAACCGATCTAACTATCAACCATCTCCATAGG
>JAGXNZ010000061.1 GCA_019894655.1 Promethearchaeota archaeon
TACTACTAACACATCCCCGACTTCAATTTCTTCAATAGGAATCTCTATTTCTTGTCCATTTTTTATAATTGTAGCAGTTTTCGGTTGCAAACCAATAAGTTTTTTGATAGCTTCTGAAGCTTGTCCTTTAGTTTTATGCTCAAGGTACTTACCAATCAAAAGGAAAGTTATTATCAAGCTCATGGCTTCATAGAATGTTTTTCCGGATATTAAGAAAGTTGTTAAAATAGAGTAAATTAACGCAGTCAGTGTACCTAATGCAACTAGTACATCCATATTTGTAGACTTGTTTTTTAATGATTTGTATGCTCCAATTACGAAAAACGACCCGCAAATCATAAAGTTCACTAACGCAAGAAATAAAAGGATTATATTTCTTTCAAATGAATCTACAACAAACCAACTTATAGGAGTAATTATTAATGAAAATACTAAAGAAATTAACATAATTCGAAGTCGATATCTCATTTCCTTCTTATGCTTCACAATTTCTAAATCCATTGTTCCGGCTGATTTTTCAATATTGAAACCTAATTTCTTAACCATAGAATATACTCCATTATCATCTAGTGTCAATTCATTGAATCCAATGAATAATTTTGAGGCTTTAAAATTCCCTCTAACATCATAAATTCCTTGAATGTTTAGGACTTCAATAATTAAACTTTCAAAATTCTCTTCTGATAAGTTATCTACTACCTTTAGTTCAACCCTGGCTAGAGAAGCACGATAACCAAGATCCTTCACCGCAGCCTGCATAATATCATAATTTGTTATATTTGGATCATACTCTACTGTGGCTTCTTCATTTGCAAAATTGACGACAGCACTCTTAACTCCTTCAAGATTACCAAGTTTATTCTCAATTTTCAACGCACAATTTGCACAAGTCATTCCCGATAATTTCAAATTTATATCTTCTTTTGTTTCTATCATTCAAAAATCACCTTTTTTCTTAATTCTTTATTATTTAAATAAATAGATATAGATTTTTATTATAATTTGAAAATATAATTAACCGATTCTTTAACACCTTTAATAAAATCTCTCTCATGATTTCTATTTTAAAAGTTAGTTAAAATTATACTTTAATATATATATTAAAAAGTATATATTTAAATATTATTTTTATATTCTATAGATCAATAATAAATATAAAGTATATTTAGAAAAAGAAAGGTAATTCTATTATGGCTGAAGAACCTGAAATTAAAATTCAAAATCTGACCAAATTTTATATTTTAGTGCTATTAAAATCAAATGAAACAGTTACGGGGTATTTCATTCTTAAAAAACTAGAAAAGGATTTAGGGAAAACAGCTAGTCCAACTTATGTATACGATTTCTTAAAAAGTTTAAAAGCTCAAGGTTATGCAGAGGATGTTGCAAATTCTAAAACATCGAAACGATCTAAAGGTTATAAACTCACTACTCAGGGTCATGAATTCATAGATCGAATTTTCTTAAGATTTAACAACCTAATAGAAGTGGCAATAGAGTCTAAATTAGAAATCTGTGCTAGTTGTGGAGTTAGGCTTTATGATAACTATCACTCTGAAAAAATTGGGAATAAAGTTATGAATTTTTGCTGTAAACATTGCGCAAAGGCGTACAAAGAGAGCTAAGATTAAAACTGTTTTTTAAAAAAAAGAAAAAGATAAGTTTTCTATTTAAAGTTGCGTTCCACAGATAGAACAATATTTACTTGGTGTATCAAGAATTTTTTCACCGCATCCTGGACAAAATTTTGAAGTGCTATCTTGATATGTTTTATTTATCGCTGGTTCTGAAGCAGGTTTATCGAAAATTTTTGAACTAACCTCCTGCTTAGTGTTCCTATTCATTAGATAAATTATCAAAATTGTTAATAAAACTAAAGAAGTCAATCCAATTATGATATAAAACCAAGTATTTGAATTCCAACCCATCATCATATCCATATCCTGATGAAATACATCAAATATTATTTAAACACCTCTTCTTCATATGTGCAATTCTTAGCAAGTATGCTTTGAAATGTGTATGATTGTTTAAACATCTTCTCGATAATTACCCCTTACAATTAAATAAAGTAATAACCCTAATAAATTGAAAATCAATCCAATTACTAACCAGAATTCCGAATTCTTTATTCCTCTTCTTACAGCATCCTTATGAACATAATAAGCAATTAAAACACTTAATGCAATAAAAATTATCCATCCCGACACCATGAAAATCCACGAGAAGGGACCAAACAAATCAAACCACCAATCCATCATGTGAAAATGTTCGGTTTGTAGTATTATTGAAATCATTTTTTTTCTCCAGTTTTCATATTTCGAATAATAGAGCTTGCTTTTCTTTACTCTAAAAACATTACTCTAAGATATATACGGAAAAGTATATATTTAAATGTTGTTGTTATAAAAAAAAAATTAAGGGATTTTAGATCGATCGAATTTAAGAATAAAAATGAAATTTTAGCAGTCTAGAAAATTAAAAAAAAAGTTTCTTATCTAAAGTTTAATCTTTTATTCTTTTCTTTCTTGGTTATAGTTATTTCTTACAATAATATAAAGAATTAATCCAAAAACATTGAGAAATAAACCAAAAACTAACCAGAATTCAGCATTTATACCTCTTTTTATCGCGTCTTTATGCATATAATTAGCGATCAAGATACTTATGACTAAAGCAACTATTCCCCCAATAAGCATAAAAACCCAACCAAATGGACCAAATACTCCGGAATAAACAGGACACTGTAATAGACTCATATTATCAATTCTGTCAATTAATTATCAATAGCATTTCTTATTGAATTAATCACCAAAATATGGAATAGTAATTAAACCTAATTATTATAAAAATGAAGTAAATAATGGAATCTTACCAAAATAAGAATTACTTGTTCTTAATGGAACTTTTTATATTTATATTATTTCTTCTCACGATATTTTTTAATGGCATCTTGTAAAGCATCAGAAGCTAGATTCGAGCAATGCATTTTAATCGGAGGAAGCCCGTCTAATTCATCGGCTACATCGTTTTTTGTTATCTTCATAGCTTCATCGAGTGTTTTTTCCCTAGCAAGCTCTGTTATTATGGAAGAAGTTGCGATTGCAGCTGCACAACCAAATGTTTGGAACGAAATATCACTAATTATTTCTTCTCCATCCTTTTTTTCTACTTTAATATAAATATACATGAGATCTCCGCAAATAGGATTTCCTTTTTCTCCAATTGAATCTGCATCCTTCATTTCTCCCATATTTCTTGGATTACGGAAGTGATCCATGACTTTTTCAGAATATATGATTAATCAACGCTTTTAGTATTTTATAGTACAAAAGAAAAAGAATCTTAAAATTAATTTTTTATGATTTTGCCATGAATAAGAAGAAGTATATAGTAAGATTCGAGAATAGGTTTAATTTAAGATTAAGAGTTTTCTTTTCATTGGTAAAGAAACTTTTTCTACTCCTAATTCTTTAACATATTCTACTACTTCTAAAAGTCTTCTTGCAGATTGATGAAAAAAACATACTTCCTTTGGTTCAAGAGCTTTAATCATTTCTGTGAGTTGAATTTTATCGGCGTGCAATTTGATTTTTAATTGAGGCATAAAAGTGTTAATTAGAAATGCTCTAAAGGGTGCATTCCATGTTTCTGAGAATTTCAGCTCTGATCCGCCTGAGATTAAATCCATACCCGGCTGTTCGTGAATTGCTCCAGCGAGAAACACCAAATTATGGGGATTACGACCAACTACATTAATAATATTTCTAATTAAACCGTAAGAAAGATCGGGAGGATGAGATATTATTATGTTGTTTTTATCCCGAAGAAACTCTAAGTCACTTCTATCAAACCATCGAAATTTGATACTATTAAAAGGATTTGCTTTATCTCTTATCAATCTTGAAATTGGACCGTAAATATATTCATATCGATGATTTATGACTTGAATATTCTTCCTTACCATCATATCGACGTAAATATTAGGTCGTTTTGTATAACCTTTTCTTAACTGTAGTTTTCTAAAATAGCGCCAAAATGTGAGCATAAAACTTATTGCTAAGCTCGAGGGATCAGCACCTATTAA
>JAGXNZ010000368.1 GCA_019894655.1 Promethearchaeota archaeon
ACATTAAGGATTCTAGTAATTTTAAAAATTCTTCAGATATATCGGTTATCCAGAAGATTGAGGGTGCTCAGGATTACACAATAATTTGTGATAATAGAGAGACAGCCTCTGCAGTTGTTAGAGCATTATCCCTTATGGGAGTTATTTTAGAATTAAAGCAATTACCTGTTGCAGACTATATACTTTCAGAAAGAGTTGGTATTGAAAGAAAATCAGCACAAGACTTTAACGATTCCGTCAAAGATGGGAGATTATTTAACGAACTTTTTGAGTTAAAAAACAATTTTGTCAGGCCCATATTAATATTAGAAGGAGACCCTTTTATAAATTCAAATATTAACCAAAACGCACTCTATGGTGCGATTACATCAATAATTTTGAATTTAGGAATTACTATATATAAAACAAATAATCCGTCTGACTCTGCTATGTTTATTTATCAACTTGCTAAAAAAGAACAATCAGACAATAAAATGGAATTTAAATTAAGATTTGACAAAAAACCAATAGAAATTACTAGTTTACTAGAATACATCGTTGCAGGTATTCCGGGCATAAACGCTCTTAGAGCTAAAAACTTACTTAACGAACTAAAATCGCTTCAAGAGATTTTTAACGCTGACATTGGGGATTTAATGAGTGTTGAAAATATTGGAAAGAAAATTGCTCAAGAAATATATAAGCTAAGTAGATTTAAATACCAAAATAAAACCTAAATTGATTAAAGTTAGTGTTTAAGCTAAGTGTTTAATCTTTTTAACACCTTCACTGATTCTTTTTAAGATCTCTTCGATTTCTTCCTCTTCAATGACTAATGGTGGCATTATTATGAGCGTATCATTTTTATTACCGCAATAATTTTGTAGAACGCCTTCTTTTATTATGGAAAGCATAGATAATAACCCGAGTTTTTCGTTATTAAACTCCACACCCCACATAAGTCCTCTCCCTCTCACTTCTTTTATTACTTCAGAATTATCGTACGCTATTTCTTCTAAACCCTTACAAAACACATTACCCATCTCTTTAACATGGTTCAAAAACTTTGGATCGGATTGGATATCTAGCATTTCACATGCGACAACACAACCTAAATCGGAACCTCCCGTAGTAGAAATGTGTATGAATGGATCGTCTTTAAAAACTGCTTTCTCTATAAATGGTTTATAACTACAAGTAGAGATCGGATAAATTCCCGCGCTCATACCCTTACCTAATACCATAAAATCAGGTATAACCTTTTCGTGTTCATAGAGCCCTCCATAAATCGCCCAAAAATGACCAGTTCGTCCAAGTCCTGTTTGAACTTCGTCAATTATCATCATAACACTAAAATCATCGCATAATTCTCGAACTTCTGAAAAGTAGCCCTCTTGAGCAATTAATACTCCTGCAGCTGCCGGGATTGTTTCCAGAATGATGCAGGCAACATCGTCCGAAATGTTCTTCTTCAAAGCATCAATATCGCCAAAAGGTACTTGCTTAAAATCCGAGAGATTCCAAAGGAAATTTTCTTTAAAGCCAGGATCTCCAGCTGCTAACGCAAATCCAGTATGACCATGAAATCCTCCAATTGCAGATACACATTTTTTCCGTTTCGTATAAGCCCTTGAAAATTTAATAGCCGTATCAACTGCCTCTCCACCACTAACTCCAAATGTGGTTTTTGTAATTCCTGGCGGCATAAGTTCTGCTATTTTTTCCCCTAACAACGCTCTCCATTCTGATAATAGTAAATGATCTCCTATATCTAATCCATTATCTAAAGCGTCCTTAAGGATTTGTACAATTTTTTGGTTACCATGACCTAAATTATAAACACCCCCGCATGTGTGGCAATTATAAAATTCCATTGGTGGATCATTGGGTCTTGGTCCAGCCAAAGTTTTAATCTTAACGCCCTTCCTCTCACCAGGAATAACTCCAAGACCAATTCCTTGAAAAAAGCGAACTTTTGGTGAATTCACATGCTTGGCGTATAACTTCAATAGCTCTTTCTGTGATAAAGTTCCAATAAATCTAGTTTTTGAACTTTCTTTCATAATATATCAACATTATTTTTTAGAAAATTTCTAATATTTAATTATTGATTTAATATCTTAGTCTTTAATAGAATTTGCGGATGAAAGTTATGAAATAATTGAAAAATCAAACAGTTAATATAAATAACAAATATTTTATGATTAAAGATTAATATTTTTATTTTAGAAAAGTAACATAATTAGAATGTTATTAAAAAAAATTGATGTGATTTACCATAATCAAATTTAAAGTAATCGTAGCTGGGGCTAAAAATGTCGGAAAAACCTCTCTCATAAGAAGATATGCAACAGGTAAATTTGATATATCAACTTTATCAACGATTGGAGTAGATTTTGAAACAAAAAAAGTAGTTGTTGATGATACTGAGATACTCTTAAATATTTGGGATTTCGCTGGAGAGAAAAAGTTTCGACTTCTACTTCCCTCATATATATCGGGAGCCTCTGGAGCTATAATGCTTTATGATATAACAAATAAAGAATCTCTAGAAGACCTTCATGATTGGGTAAAAGTTATTAGTTCTGTTCCTAACTATCCTAAAACTAAGCTATTGATTGAGGCAAAAATTGACTTAGAAGACCAAAGAGAAGTAAATAAAGAAGATGCAAGAGCATTTTTCAATAATTACAAATTTCAGGGAGATATTCACAGTGTATCATCAAAGACGGGAGAAAATGTTGAATCCGTATTTGAAACGCTTGGAAGGGAGATAATCAAGAATTCTTTAAAAAAATGTACTAGCTGTGATAAATTTTACCCTCTAGAGCTTAAGTATTGTCAATATTGTGGTCAGAAAACTCGCTAATTCTGTTTAGCGCTTATTTTCAAACATAATGATTGGAGAATCTATATCTTTTTAAAAAATAAAACTCTTATCAAAAATAATATTCAAAAAAATAGGTAATTTAACTTGAAATACGATTTAAACGATGATCTCAACGAAATCTTAAAGCGTTTAAAAGATGATGGAATTTCTTTTCATGGTAAAACTATTTTAGTTACAGGAGGAGCGGGCT
>JAGXNZ010000369.1 GCA_019894655.1 Promethearchaeota archaeon
AGTTAGTTGCTTCAGAAGCTGCAATGAAGGCTGCTCATCAGGCAGTTCAGATACATGGTGCCTATGGTTTAATGAAAGCATATGCTGTCGAGAGATTTTTTAGGGATGCCAAGATGGGTGAATATGCAGTTAATTCAACTGCATAATCCAGAATCTATGAAGGCACCTCTGAAATACAAAGGATGGTAATCGCAAACCACATGCTAAAAAGTAGGTAATATATTTTTTATTTTTATTTTTTTAATGAAAGAATTTTATTTCTAATTATAAAGTCAGTAATCTTGGTTAGTGTTGTTCTATCAAGTGAAATATCTGGATTTTTTGAAATACTAGTTATATTTATGTAGGCTCCTTTTTGACTAATATCAACTAAGTGTCTACACAGAATAATTAGAACGTTTAAATAATTTTCAACTGAAGACCCATATTTTGGACTATTTAAGAGCCAATTCATAATTAAAATTTTATGAAGATCAAAATCTCGCTTAAGACTTTGCAGAATATCCTTAGGAGTTTTTTCATTCCTGTAATCTAACAATTTTGTAATTATAAGAGTAATTATTTGATTTCTTAGCTCGTACGGAAAAACACGAATAAAATTATTTTCATCTAATCCAATTCGATATTTGGGATGATTTGTTTGCCAATATTCAAGGTCTTGATTGGTTTCTAACAAGTAGCGTTTTATATGTTTAGTAATCGTTTGACGATTTGGAATAATTAATTCACCCTCATCAATTAAAAATTCAACAATTCTCTTTGATGAGCGTAATTTCTCATATAAATATTTAAATTTTTGAGCATTTTTTACAGAATACATTACCTTTTCCAGTTCTAGAACTTCTGTTAGAATAGTATTCACTCTATCAGGATTTAATTTAATTTCAAGAAATTCTTCGATTAGATTTCTAAAAAAGTTAGAATTTTCTTTTGAATATTTGAATTGAGTTTGTTTATTATGTGATAACCATTCTTGAATTCTATACCTCATTTTAGCTTTAGTATTTTCAGTACTTTTAAAATAAAGAATTTTTAGTGCCATCCAATATCGTCTATAAGGTTCTTTGAATTTTTCTGGATCTACCATCTTAAGAAACTGTGAGATTTCATTTTTCTTAGCAATCAAAACTCTCCAAGCTTTCCTTTTTCTGTTAAATTGAATTTTTGGCGATGGAATTATACCAATCTTTAAACACATATTATAGAAATCAATAACTAAGGGTTTAGAACAATTAGAAAAAGTTAGACGTAAATCCTTATCATTATCTATTGTAATGCTTCCATCTGTATCAAATAATCCTTTCAAGCACCTATTTATTAAGAGGATTTCTTGCAGTATAACTTCAGGAACAGATATTTGATTGTGTGATTTATTTCCCGGAGTTAAACCCGTTTTGGTTAAAAATTGATTAATTTCTTTACTGTAATATCTTAAACTCACTGCTTTGCCAGTTTGATCGCAAATCCGGATATCCTTCTGAAATTTAGATTCAAAAAGATTTTTAACGTGTTGAAAATATCTTGGTTCATCAACTTGATTTAATGATATATCTAATTGATATTGCCATTTTTCATAATTACTATATAAATTTCCATTTCCCATTAAAACTCCTAAAATTTCAGCTAAATCCTCATCAATATCTGTGTTCATATAAATTAGGATATAGATATGTAATATATTATTGAGGAGTATGCTAATTTATAAAGGTACCTCTGAAATACAAAGAATGGTTATCGCAAACCACATGTTAAAAGGAAGATAATATTTTTTTATTTCTATTTTTTCTTTCTTATACAAATTTAATTTAATTAGACAATATTTTCAATTTTTTTCATCATTTATTAAAAAGAAAGGGCAAAATTTGATAATATTTTATAGTAACCTTTGATATTTTGATCTAATTATCAAATTATTATCGAAGGAATACATTAATCATGAAAGTTTTTGTGTGCATAAAACAAGTACCGGGAGTTTCTGAGGTCAAAATAGATCCCAAAACAAATACTTTAGTAAGGGAAGGAATCCCGTCAATAATCAATCCTCATGATAAACATGCGGTTGAATTAGGTATTTCAATTAAAGAAGAATATGGTGGAGAGGTTATTGCTTTAAGCATGGGTCCACCTCAAGCAGAGAAAGCACTTAGGGAAGTACTTTCTATGGGTGCAGATAAAGCCTATTTATTAACAGATAGAGCTTTTGCAGGAGCCGATACTCTCGCAACGTCCCATACTTTAGCATTAGCTATAAAAAAATTACTAAAGGAACAAAATACAGGGCAAAAATATATTGTTATCTGTGGAACACAAGCTGTAGATGGTGATACCGCTCAAGTAGGTCCTGAATTGGCTGAAGAATTAGAAATTCCTCAAATCACATACGTTTTAAAATTCCGTTTGGAAAAGGATGGTAAAGTGATTGTTGAACGAGCTTTTCGAACCGAAGAAGTTGTAGAAATTGAAACTAAGCTTCCTGTATTAATTTCAGTTGTAAAAGAAATTAATGATCCAAGAATTCCAGGAGTTCTAGGAATTGTAAATGCTTACCAAAAAAAAGAAGTTATATATATGAATGCTGATGATATCGGCGCTGATAAATCTGAGATTGGTTTAAATGGCTCTATGACAGAGGTGTGGAAAATATTTATTCCTGAGAAAAAAGTAGATCGTATTGTTTTAACGGGGACGATTGAAGAGATAGTACGAGAATTATGCAATCATTTACATGATGATAAGGTGATTTAAGAGGTGTTGTTATGAGTATCAATATTGATAGCGAACAATGTACTGCTTGTGAATCCTGCATTGCAGCTTGTCCTTATGGGGGAATCGAAATCATCGAAGGTTCAGCGGTGATTACACCAAATTGTAATTTATGTGGTGCGTGCGTAGATGTTTGCCCTGTAGAAGCCATCATCTTAGAACGTGCAGATTATACCGAAAAAGTTGATAAATCACAATACAAAGGAATCTGGGTAATAGCTGAACATTATGGTGGAGAAATCCACAAAGTAGCTTATCAATTACTAGGGAAAGGAAGAGAATTAGCGGATATTTTAAAAACAGATTTGACTATAGTTATTCTTGGTACTAATTTTGATAAAAATTTATCAGGATTTGGCGATTACGGAGCAGATCAAGTAATCTATGTAGAATCAGATATTTTGAAACATTACTATTCAGATATTTATGTAAATATATTATCAGATTTAGTGTCTAAACGAAAACCAGAGATAATTCTAATTGGAGCTACACCTACTGGTCGAGATTTTGCACCACGTTTAGCTAAGCGATTGAAGGCAGGATTGACAGCCGATTGTACAGGACTAGAGGTGGAAGAAGAAACCAGAAATTTAAGACAAACACGACCCACGTTTGGCGGAAATTTAATGGCAACTATTCGTACTCCAATAAGTAGACCACAAATGGCAACCGTCAGACCCGGAATTTTTAAAGCAAGTAATGAAACTAAGAAGGAAATAAAGATAATTAAAATCGAGAAAGATTTGAATGAAACAGATTCTGTTACAAAAGTTTTGAAAGTAATCAAAAAACAAAAGACTACAGTAAATCTTGAAGATGCGGAGATTATAGTATCGGGAGGAAGAGGAGTTGGATCAAAAGAAGGATTTAAAATCATTAAAGACTTAGCTGATGCTTTAGGAGCAGAATTAGGAGGATCTCGAGTTACTACTGAGCTCAATTGGGTCGACTCTGATAGACAAATTGGTCAAACTGGGAAAACTGTATCACCTAAATTATATATTGCATGTGGGATAAGCGGAGCGATTCAGCATCTGGTAGGCATGCAAAATTCTGAAATAATAGTTGCAATAAATCGAGATAAAGATGCGCCAATCTTTGGGATTGCTCATTATTGTTTAGTGGGTGATTTACATGAGATTGTTCCAATTTTAACTAAAGAAATAAGAAAAATAAAATCTGAAGACTAAAATTCACTTATTATTAAAAAAATAAAAGAAAAAAGACCAGAGATTAATATCTCTATTTTAATTATACTTTTTCTAATCGTCCACCATTAATTCCAATAATTTC
>JAGXNZ010000370.1 GCA_019894655.1 Promethearchaeota archaeon
GTTAAAGTTACTTCTCTACGACACGCGAGCTTAACTTATGGTCCGGCTCAAGCGGCAGTCGCGAAAGCTGTCATGAAGTGTGTAGAAGATGGAATCCTTCCTAAAGAAGCCGCAGAAGATCTCTTAATCGTCGTAAATGTATTTGTACACCCTAGTGCGAGTGCTAGAAAAAGAATCTTCATAAACAACTATAAGGCAACTCGGAATGCAATTAGAAAAGCAATGGAAGGTTTACCAACTGTAGATGATGGAATAAGAAATGCAGAAAGTGCGAGACATCCATTTAGAAATGATCCTTAAACCATGAGCTCAATCCGTTTCTTTATAATCTTTCTAAGAAGTTCTGAAGTCCATGAGTTAGATTTTCCTAAATTATTCGCTAGTTCCTGTAGGTAAATTTTTCTTGTAATTCAAAATTAGAATTTCATAGAATATATTCCCTTAAAATATAGAAATCGTTTAAGAACACCACTATTTTTATCCCCCAATACTATTTTTAATCAAACCGAACATGTTCGGTATTATTATTATAAACAAAAAATTAATTTATGATCTAAGATATTTTTAATAAAACTTCTTGAATAGGATTTGAAAAACAATGGAAAAAAAAAAAATGATTGGGTTGATTTTTTTTATTATCGCTCTCGTGATAGTTATAATAAATCTTGTTGTAATCTACCCTCTTAATTTCTGTTCTTTTGCTCCCCTAGTTTTTTGGCTTATTGCTCTTTTAAGCATCGTTGGAGGGGTAATTTTCTACTTTAACATTAAAATTATGCATTCTGAAGAACTAAAAGCATAAAAATTTTTTTTTCTTTTTATTTATGTTCTCAATCTGAAATATTCCAACTTTTTTGTAATGCTAATTAACTTTTCTTATTTTATTCTCGATATACCACCAAAATACGCCGGCAGAGATGCAAATAGTCCAATTTAAAATCAGTAAGAGTATATTTAGATATGATTCTCCAAAAGAAATATCAAAAATATTATCCACAGTTTTAATACCTGTACCAAGAAGTGAATATGTGATTGCAAAGTAAATATCTTGAACTAAATAAATATGGAAAGAGGATCTTCCAATAGTAGTAAATATCTTCGATACAATATTCTTAGGGTTTTTCGGTACCAGTTTCATTACAATTAAGATAATAAAAGCAGCGTATATAAAAGTCAAATAGTTGTAATCTCCTCTTACAATTCCCGAACCATCAATTTCTAATCTAAAACCGAAAAAATCCCATGCTACCATATAGATCACACTAATTGGGAAAAGAATCCATAAGAATAGATTTTTTTTGCTAAAAAGATAATGGTTTTTCGAAAACCATAATCCCATCCCAATAGCTGAGATATATAGTAGAATTAAATAACGGAAGTTTAGTTCAGTAAACCACTCTTCAATTGAAGTAATTTCACCAATATAGAAAAAGAGGAATAGATGCATACAAATTTCAATAAGAAAACATAAAATGAGCGATAACGTAGGCCATTTCAAAAATGCTTTATACAATAGCGGTAAGAGAAATATCGATTGAAAGAGGATAGGAATAAACCAATTACCTGGACCTTCAAAAAGTTGCTTTTGAAAAACTATATATTCCAATATCCAGTTTTCATTAAAAACATCTGGAAAATTCTCTTTGTAGATAATAAATCCCGCAGTGGTAGAGACAATATATAAAATGATATAAGGAAATACAAATCGCCAAAATTTTCTTTTGAAATATTCCCAAGAATAAAGTTCTTTTAATGATTGATTACCTTTTCTCGCAAATGAATTACCCATGTTAAAACCTAAAATAACTAGAAATACAGGTATAGACATACGCTCCCATAATTGTGTTCCTGTTCCACGTATCAAATACCTGATTACAGAATGATCAATAATTACGAAAGCTATCATGAAGGCTTTCAATAAATCTATTTGAAAGAAATTCGTAGAATCTTTTTTGATATCGTCAACTGGACTCTCTATTACAATATTGTTTTCAATCATTATACAATCAAGTGAAAAAATAATTATAATTTAATAATAAACGTCAATTTTTAAATTAGTAGGATCTTAAGCTAATCATTAACGGTTAATTTATAATTTATTATTTTTCAAATCTACAAATACAAATTATTAATAGAACATATTTAATCCTTTTATAAATGATAATCTGAACATTGAAATTGTTTTCTAAAGATTTAATTATTGTAGTATAAATTAAATCCAAAATCTACATGGAGAATAATAAAATGATAAATAATAATAAAGAATTAAAAGTTGGAGATAGTGCTCCCGAATTTTGTCTACCAGATAAAGACAACAAGAAAGTATGTCTCAAAGATTTTAAAGGTAAGTACGTCATTGTCTACTTCTATCCTAAAGATAATACCCCCGGTTGTACTACTGAAGCAATAGGTTTTACGGGAATTTTGTCCGAATTTCAAAAGTTAAATGCGATTGTTATTGGTATAAGCCCAGATAGTCCTGAATCTCACGCAAAATTCATAGAGAAGAAAAATTTGAAAGTTATTCTATTGAGCGATCTAGATAAGGAAGTCTTAAAAGCGTACGGAAAATGGGGTAAGAACACATTCAGAGGTAAGGAATATATAGGAGTTACGCGTAGTACCTTTATGATAAACCCTGATGGAAAGATCGCATACATTTGGCCTAAAGTCTCTGTGAAAGGACATACTGAAGAAGTACATAAAATTTTAATGGAGTTAGAAAACTAAAAAGACACCATGAGCGTTAAAGAGATTATAAAAGAAAGAAGATCGTATAGATCTTTAGATCCTGTAGAAATTTCAAAGGATTTAATTGAGGATCTAGCAGAAATGGCCAGAATTAGCCCTTCTTGTGGAAATAAGCAACCATGGCGATTTGTTTTCGCCTACGATAAAGAAGTACTAAAAAAACTTTTTACTGTGTTATCTAGTGGCAACAAGTGGGTTGAGAAAGCGTCAATGATTATAGGTGTATTTAGTGAACCCAAAAATGATTGCATAATTGGAGAACGATTGTACTATTTGTTTGATACAGGCATGGCTACAGCGTTTATTTTACTGCGTGCTACTGAATTAGGATTAGTTGCTCATCCAATAGCAGGTTTTGATGAAACTTCCGCAAAAGAAATTCTCGGGATTCCAAATGCAATGAGGTTAATTACTCTCGTCATTGTTGGAAAGCATTCAGACATAGTTAATCCGGTTTTATCTGACTCAATGAAGCTCGGAGAAAAACAAAGACCACCAAGGAAAACAATTGACGAATTTATCTACATAGATAAAGTTAAAGACTAATCAATTAAAAAATATAGGTGGAATTTATTAACGACACTAACAGTTCAAGAGAGAAACCAGAAGCTACTAAAAAACCTAATAAGCTTATAACTGAAAAAAGTCCTTATTTACTTCAACATGCTAAAAATCCCGTAGAATGGTATCCCTGGGGCGTTGAAGCTTTTGAAAGAGCAAAATCGGAAGATAAACCAATTTTCTTATCAATTGGGTATTCTACATGCCATTGGTGCCATGTTATGGCTCATGAATCGTTTGAAGACCCTTATATGGCTAAATTATTGAATGATACATTCATTTCAATTAAAGTCGATCGGGAAGAACGACCTGACATAGATAAGATTTACATGACTGTTTGCCAAATTATGACTGGTTCTGGGGGTTGGCCATTAACAATTATTATGACCCCAGATAAAAAACCCTTCTTTGCTGGAACTTATTTTCCAAAAGAGAGCCGTTTTGGGAGAATTGGTCTAGTAGATTTAGTAAAACGAGTGAAAGATCTATGGACGAACGAAAGAAAGCAATTAGTAGAATCGAGCGAAAAGATAACTTTTGCTTTACAAGATATCAACGCAGAATCCCCGGGAAGGAGTCTAGCGGAAAGTGTTTTAAAAAATACATATTCTCAATTATCGGGAAGATATGATAAAAAGACCGGAGGTTTTGGAACAGCACCTAAATTTCCTACGCCGCATAATTTGTTGTTCTTATTAAGATTCTGGAGAAGGACTGGTGATGAAGAAGCGCTAAAAATGGTTGAAAAGACACTTGAAGCAATGCGAATGGGTGGAATCTATGATCATATTGGGTTTGGATTTCACCGTTACTCAACCGATCCTAACTGGCTTGTACCTCATTTTGAAAAAATGTTATACGATCAAGCTTTATTGACTCTGGTTTATTTAGAAGCATATCAAGCAACGGGGAAAGATGAATACGCTAATACCGCAAAGGAAGTATTGACATATATTTTGCGCGATATGACATCTTCAGAAGGAGCATTCTATAGCGCAGAAGATGCCGATAGTGAAGGAGAAGAAGGTAAATTTTATGTTTGGTCGAAAGATGAAATCACAGAAATATTAGGAGTAGAAGAAGCTGATGTATTCTCAAAACTTTATAATGTTGATGTAAATGGAAATTTTTTAGATGAAGCGACTCGAAGAAAAATTGGGAAAAACATCCTTCACTCAAAATCTAATTTATTAAACACACCCACGATCGATATCGAACTAATTAGGAATAAAATATTTGAAGAGAGAGAGAAAAGAATTAGACCTCATAAAGACGATAAAATATTAGCTGACTGGAATGGATTGATGATCGCAGCTTTTGCTAAAGCAGGGTATATTTTTAATGAAGCTAAATATATTCAGGTAGCAGAAAAAGCGGTGACTTTTATCCTAAACCAAATGAAAAATTCTGAAGGAAGACTCTTACATCGTTACCGTAAAGGTGAGGCAGACATCCTCGCATTCTTAGACGATTACGCTTTCTTAATTTGGGGTTTAATTAACCTTTACGAAGCATCTTTTGAAACATTATATCTTGAAAAAGCTATTATGTTGATTGAGGAACAGCTAAAATTATTCTGGGATTCTTCTATAGGAGGATTTTTTTTTACGGCTGAAGACGCAGAGTCATTGTTAACGCGCCAAAAAGAGACTTATGATGGAGCAATTCCATCAGGGAATTCTGTTGCTATGCTTAATTTACTAAGGCTTGCACATTTAACAGGAAATGATACCTATGAGAAACAAGCAGATTACCTTGGACGAGTTTTCGCCGAAAGCGTTAGAGCTAATCCTGTTGCACATAGTTTTATGATGGTTGCTGTGGATTATGCAGTAGGTCCAACATATTCATTAGTCATCGCAGGAGATGAGGGCAAGAATGATACCAATTCCATGTTAAATGAGGTTAGAAAGCAATTTTTACCGAATAAATCGTTGATTTTTCGTCCCACAGAGAAAATGAATCCAGAAATAGATAAATTTTCTAATTTTGTTCAATTTTTTGACAAATTCGAGGGAAAAGCTACTGCATATGTATGTATTAACAAAACTTGTAAAGCACCTACGAACGATATAACCAAAGCTTTGGAGCACTTAAGCTCAAAAGTATAGAAAAGGTAAAAATATTATATTTAGATACTGGTATTATTTTAACTTTGAGGATACAAGTTCTTCCATTTCGTTAAGTATTGCCACTTGATTCATCTCTTCTTGCGAAATAAACAAAGTAAGATTTCCATTCTTCAAAATATAAGCAGAGGGGTATTTTTCGTCTTTAACATCGTAATTCTCTAAAAATTCATCTTTATGCAGGAATTCAGTTTCTATTCCTAAATCGTTAATGAAAGATTTCCATTCTTTCTTAGCTCCGAAAGTCCCAAATGTTGTTTGGCATAAATTACATTGATAAGTGCTTGGTCATAAAGCTTTATGCCAGAAATCATTTACAGTATTAACTAATCCTGAATCAGCATTCCATATAAAAATTAATTTCTCATCGTTATTTTCATTCAAAAATATCACCCAAATTAAACAAAACCCATATAACTATCTAATACTTAATTATAGATTTTAATCTGCGTACTATCATCTATAAATTTCTCTATTTTACAGAAAGAAATTGAAATAATGCTTACAGAGAGTATAATCATAACTATTAGAAGATTTTCTAAAAGACTGCTAAGATATATTAGAAACGAGCCTACGAGACCCAAAATTAGTCCAATTATAGTGAGTTGATTAGCAGAAATTTTACCGAGAAAATATTTCCTCACAATTTTCTCATATAAGTCTTTAAATTTAGTCTTAGAAAGCCAGCTATCAATCATTATGAGATTTTTAAGATTTACTTAAGCCTATTAATCTTAATGCTTTTGATTTTAAAAAAATTTACTTAAAAAATTATTTAATAGTCTGAGGA
>JAGXNZ010000371.1 GCA_019894655.1 Promethearchaeota archaeon
GGGCAGCAGCAATGATGATAAAAGGAACAAAATCACAATTTATTGAGACGGAAGTAGATGTTTCCGATGAAAGTGAATTGGCTGATGTAAGCAGTAGATTAGGGCCTCCCTCAGTCGATCCATATCTCAAGGCGGAGGTGGAAGGATTTTTGGAATGGATTAAAAATCCTCAAGGTTTAACTTCTTATCTTCTTTCTTCATTACAGGAAAACGATCCATACAGAATCTCCAAACTTGCGGAGATCTATAATGAATTATATAGGATTTTTTACGCATAGGTTTTATAATTTCTTTTTTTAAGAATTATCGCTTCAGATAAATCGAAATTATGTCACCATCCTCAATTACGTGATCTAGGTTCTCAAATTTTTGACCGGGGTGTTTAGCAGATTTGCCCCATATTAACGAGTAGCGATAATCGCTTATGAATCGTTTGTGAATTTTACGACAGAGGTTCTCTAGTGTAGCACCCCGGTGGAGAATAATTGGTTCATCCATATCAGCTTCCTGTCTTGGTGGTTTCAAAAATACTCGTATTAAATTCAGCTCTATGAAGATATTGTGCTTAAGAGTATTAATGTTTTCTTTATTTTTAGCGGATATCATAACCCAATGTTCGTGACCAATTGCTTCTGTAATCTTTTCAGGGGGAATTGGAGTTTCCATTAAATCAGATTTGTTTATGACAACAAATTCTCTTGTGTAGACGCGATTTCCAAATATGAAATCTATTAATTGATCTGGTGTAATATCTGGTTCAGAGAAATAAACCCCTGCGTTCCGGAATTTCAAATCATTCATTAGGGCTTTAACTTCATCTGCATCCATGAGTTGGTGACCTTTGTAAGTAAAATGAACTCCTCCACGCGTACGCTCTTTAATAACAATACTAGGTGGTCTTGTATTTAACCGTATTCCTGCGTTACTCAATTCCATTCTAATAGTTTTCAAATCAGAAAAATTAATCGTCCCATCAGAACGAAAACATATTATAATTAACACTAACTCTGCGGAACGTACTACTGCTAATACTTCCTTTCCGCGCCCTTTACCAGCAGCAGCACCCAAAATTATTCCAGGTAAATCAATAAGCTGAATTTTCGCTTCTTCGATATCCATCATACCAGGTATGGCTGTAACAGTTGTAAAATCGTATGCTGCAACTTTAGAATGAGTGTTACCTTCAGTTAGCAAATTTAATAAAGAAGATTTCCCCACTGAAGGAAATCCAATGAATGCAACTTGAGCATCTCCAGTTCTCTTAATACCAAAGCCACTGCCTCCACCTTTTTTAGAACTAGCAATGCGAATCAAATCTTCGCGGAGCTTGGCTAGCTGTGCTCTAATGAAATTTATGCTTTTTTGCGTAGCTTTGTTTACTTGGGTGGAAGCCAATCTTTCTTCTAATTCTATTATTCGCTCTTCGACTTTTTCGGACATATCATACCATTAAATAAAGAAATAATGCAAATACAAAAAATTTTTCGAAAACATTTATTCAAAGGGTTGAATACTAAAAAAGATAAGTTGGGGACATTTATTCGAGTATCCAACTTTAAGCAACTATTGGGAATATAATAATACTAAATATATTTACTCTTAATGATATAAATTTTTAAAAGGAAAAGATATATTCTATTTAGTTAATCAAGTTTAGTTATTGAAATCATCATATGAGTGAAAAGTCAAATAATTGGCTAGAAGAAGCAGATTGGGATCTTGAAAATGCTAAGATTCTACTCAAGAATGATAGATTTAATACCGTTGTATTTCATTCCCAACAAGCAGCAGAAAAAGCGGTTAAAGCGCTCTTATATTTTAATAAAAGTAATGGATGGGGACACTCAATATACTCTTTACTTGTGAAATATAAGGAAATTTCGCATAGAGACACCGGTGATCTTGAAAAGTATGCTTTGAATTTAGATAAACATTATATCACAACAAGATATCCTGATGCACTTCCAAATTTAGCTCCTCATAAAGCTTATACTAAAGAAGAAGCAGAAAATGCAATCACCCTAGCTCAAAAGATTATATCATTTGTAAAAATAGAAATTGAAAAAGGTGTTACAGATGAAAATTGAAAATACTAATCTACAAGAGTTTTTAGGGGTGTTAACTAAAAAACTGCTAGGAGATATTTCATTGGATTGTGCGATTTTATTTGGTTCAAGGGCACGAGATAATTTTATGCCTTATAGCGATATTGACATGATTTTTGTAGGGGATTTTAAAGAAAAGTTTATTGAAAGACCTTCTCTTATATTTGAGCATTTTGATTTTACCGTAGGTGTTGGAATTGACGCGTTTTGTTATACTCCTGGTGAGTTTAGGAAGATGTTTCTAAAGGGTGTAGTTTCGATCTTAGACGCAATAGACCATGGTATTTGTATTTATGGGTTAGAATTCTACAATATATTTAAAAAACAGTTAGAACGCTTAAAATGTAAAGGGCTTAAAAGAGATCCTCCAGTATGGATACTTCCTGATGAAATGACATTTGACTAAATTTTTAAAAATAGATACCACTTTCCAAAAAAAGAGATAAAAGTAAAAATAAAATAATATTACGTTTAGTCGTTGTGAGCTGAAATTATTAAATCTGCGAATAATCTCATATCGTTAAGTAATACATTTAACTTGTCCATAGATTCTCTCTCTAATTCACCTGACTTCATGACAAATACGGCGATAATATATTTAAAGATATGGAGCTCGATCCCTTTTCCGTCCTCACTTTGACCCGTGAAACGGCAGGAGTCGGACATAAAAATATTCTCTCTTACTGTATTACACGCGTCAATAAAATCCCTTAAGTCCCCCCTTAGCGTCAAACCACTACTAACGCCTTGAACGTTGTGAACTAACACATTACCAGAAACATCCGAAATAATAATTTTTGCTTTTATTTCCTCAAGTTGACTCTCAGCTTTTTCTACAGATTTCTTCAAGTCTTTGTAGGAAGAAATCAATATATCGCGGAATATTTTAGCTAATTCATCTTGCTGATAAATACTAGTGAGTTTTAAATCGAAATCGTAATCTTTAAACATGTCTGAGAAGATTTCCTTACCGGTTTTTACGTTAGTATCCAACATTTCTTTCTGATAGTTTTCACTATCATATTTATGTAAGAACAAAAAGACCTTCGGTTTCTCGTTATTTTTCCGATGTAAATCCAATAAACCTTCAAAGTATTCTTTCGCTTGATCAAAAGAATCGGGATCGTGCAAATCAACAACACAAATTAGTATGTCAGTTCCCCTGAAGATTTCAGGTTTCTCCATGTATTCTTTTCGGTATTGTTCCTGACCACCGAAGTCAAAAATTCCAACCTGAAGGCCGAGAAAAGGATGTCTTCTTGTTTCATAGAGAATAGTTGGACTTAATTTCTTGGTGTCTTCAGGTTTCTTCTCAGCAAATGCTACGGAATATAAACTCGTCTTACCGCAACCGCCTAATCCTACAAGTGATATTTTAATAGTAAACTTCACCTTATTTTTTTATGTTTTATATAATTTTTCATTAAATTTATTTCTTTATCAAATCAAAACTCAATTTTCTTCTTTTGGAGTTAATTTAAATGTTCTTGAGAAAATTTTTCCATATTTTTCAGTTGATGCTTCTACTAGGACACTAGAGTAGATTGTCTCGCCATTGGTAGTTTCTAAAGGATAACCAA
>JAGXNZ010000372.1 GCA_019894655.1 Promethearchaeota archaeon
ACTGGCGAATCTCTTATTGCCAACGCGTTGACTTATCCATCCAAAGAGGGTTGGGAGATAGCTAGAATTATATTTACAGATATTGGTGAATATATTCCACCCGAGCCAAAAGAACCATTAGAGGAAACAGAATAAACTATAATTCGATTAATATCAAGTAAATTAGAAAAATTTTTATAAATTAGCTAGTCTCTCGTTTATTTTTGTATCTAAGCTAAACAACTCTTTTGCTAATAAATCTGCTCTTTTAAAGTTGTTTAATAATTGCGTTAATTTAGATGTTAATCCATGTTGCTCAAAAGAATTAGATATGTTTATTAACGATTCTATTGGTTTAATTAACTCGTGATACAAATGAAGTTTATTATTTTTTAACTCCTCAGAAGTTGACTCCATATCTTTCATTAACGATTCCTGTACTTTAAGTAGTTCCGGCAATTTTCCTACTAGTTCAGCTTTATTTACTAAAAACGAGACTATATCGCTTTCTTGAATTACTTCCGCTAACTCTGCTGCTTTTAGAAAGTTTTTTTTAGCTTTCTTATAGAATTTTTCTTCTAGCAACTGCTCAGCCAGTTTAATCTCTTCAGATAGCTTTTCTGGGATTTCTTCTCCTAAATCAATCAATTCTCTAGCCTCCTGCAAGTTTCCATCATCTAGCATTTTTTTCGTCTTATTGTTGATTGTTTCTTTGATCAGAGTAGGCTCTTTTAATTTTTCCATTAGAGTGAAAATAGAATCAAATTCTTTTTGTAAAATTGATTCAAGGATTGCTTTATCCTTTGAAAAACCTTTAACAACCTTTGCTGCGATGTTTTCCAGCAAACTCTTAGACGAAACTAAATCCTCATCTTGCTTAAGTACGAATCCTAAGAAAAGATTATCTCTTTCTATAGAAGACGCATTAATTTTTGATGAATAATACCTTAAATCCTCTTTCCAATAAATCGTATTTAAAAATTCTTTTTGAATGTGTTTTTCTTCAAAATCTTTTAGGATATCTGCAGAAACTTTATTTTCTTGAGCAAGGTAATATTCTGCTAGTACATTTGGTCCGAACGATTCGTCTATCTCAAAAAAAAATAAGCCTAAGGGCATATTACTCATTCTTTGAATTTGTTTTTAGAATAAAACTATTATTAATTACTAGGTAATAAGTTTTTAATTTTATATTTTTATTTGATCCAAATAATTCATGTATTATCAAAGAAGTATTATGAGATAATAGAAATGGAGTGTGAAAAATGGAGATTGAGGATACTTATTGTGAAGCATTTGAAGGCTTAGTAGTCCAACTTATGGTTACAGCACAAGACACGCTATTTTTAGAACGGGCCGTAAATGCTTTTACCGCACTTCCTTCAACGGTATTTGGAGATGCTGAGGGCGGTATTGTTAAATGGCTTACCACTGAGGAAACGATTGATGGAAGGCCGGGGTCAATCGTTCAATTGTGGGTAACAGGAACGGGTAAGAAGGCTACAGCTAAGTTTTACGAACAATTAGGTCGTAGAATGAGGCAAGGTATTTTAGTAGTTCCCACGACTGCAGTTTTTGATTATTATCCCGGAATTTCTGAGTTGAAATTTAATATGATGGATAATGTAGGTCATTGTGGGGACGGATACGAGTGGACTGTTGAAAAATTTAATCGAAAACTAATAAACATCCCAATCATGATGGGACACGATTTTTTAATTGAAGAAGACATATCTTACGCTAAAGGCGTTATGGGAGGAAATTTGTGGTTATTTTGTGACTCAGTTGAATCTGGAATTAAGGTTGGAAGAGAGGGAGTAAAAATTTTAGCTGAACTCGATGACGTATGTACTACTTTTGATGTTTGCTCTGCAGGTTCAAAACTTATTCCCCCGGATGCCAAATATCCTGAGATAGGGCCGTCCACTAACCATCCATATTGTCCTACGCTTAAAGGTAGATTATCTCTGGATGAATTCAAGGTTCCGGAAGGCGTAAAGTCGATACCTGAATTAGTATTTAACGGTCTAAAAATTAGTGATATTAAATTAGCTATGCAAAAAACTATTGAAGGCATTTCTGATATGGAAGGTTTGCTTAAAATTTCTGCAGGGAATTACGGAGGTAAATTAGGTAAATATAAGATATACTTACAAAAATTAGGATTAAATAATAGCTACTTTAAATAGGTATCATTTATAAGTAAGCGTCTTATCTTTTACTGGCAATATTGTCTTCCCATTTCTTATTAACGAAAATTTCGGATATTTTTCATTAAAAACAATTTCTATCTCCTTAAGAGGTAAATCCGCGTGAACTCCCCGATCTTTTACATATTCTCCGAATTTATTACCTTCGTTATCAAAAGGAGCAAATGTTGCATTATTTTCACCGTCAAATTCAACCATTGGAAAAAAGCCTCCTTTTAAAGCTGTTCCCGGGTCAAACGAGGGAGTTAATTTTACCCATTTATTATTAAGGTAAAGCTCACTATAACCATGATAATGCATGACATTTGTTTCCATAAAATCTACGATTTTTTGAGATATTTTATGATTTATCAGATCTACCAAGTGAATCCTTGCAGGAATTCCATTAACTCTTGCAAATGTGGATAACAAAACTGATTTTGAAACACAAAAACCATTTTTCCTCCTTAAAGTCACGCTAGCTTTAAAATTAGCTTTAACTGAAGGAATATAGCTATGCATGTTGTATTTAATTTTATCCCTAACCCAGTAAAAGAGCGCTTTAGCCTTATCACTTTCACTTTCTAAACCTTCGGTAATTTCAATGGCTTTATCCCTAACAAATTTTTTGTCGAAATTAAAAAATTCATTAGGTTGTAGATAAATATCAAAATTCCCCATGATTTGTTAAAAATTTACTAACTTTTGAACATTTCTAATCGCTATTCTATTCAAAAATCTGTGGTTATATGTCGAAACAAAGGAATGTGAATCTTATCACTAATAATGCTAGCTCCCTAACAATTGATTGATATCTTCTATTAGAGTTTTATTATCAAATGGCTTTTCCTCAAAAATGAGAGCTCCGATCGACAATGCGACTTGTTTGATCGTTTCATCAGCACTCGCAAAAATAATTTTCGCATTTTTGTCAAAAGCTAGAATTTCTTCCGTTGCTTCAATTCCTGTCTTGATTGGCATTCTATGGTCCATTATAATAACATCTGGTTTTATCGAAAACGATTTATATTTAGTAACAGCTTCTTCACCGTTTTTTGCGACACCTACCACTTCGAATCCATATGCTTCAAGTAATTCCTCATAGAGCATAGCGATAGATGATTCATCTTCCACAATAAAAACGCTAGGGATGTTAGCTCACCTCGGGGAAGATTATTATAAAATTGCTTCCTTTACTTGAATCGTTTTCAACCGTATTTTCTATAGAAATTCTACCCCTAAAGCTTTTAATAATCGTATTTGCTAGTAATAAACCAATTCCAGTACTTCTTTCCGCTTCTGGTTCTTCTAAGTCAGTTTGGATGAGGGCTTGTTTCATTTCGTTAGAAATTCCGATACCATTGTCAATAAATTCGAATTTGATGAATCTGTGGTTATCCTGCTTAATATTCGATATCCTAATAGAAATCTCAATTTTTTCATTAAGGTTGTGTTCAACTGCATTTGTTAGAATAATATCAAATACATCAAATAACAAGAGATTTCCTAGTAGATTATAATTTTTAGATATCGAGTCAACTTCGATAATTATATCTTTTCTTAAATAAAATTTCTTTATTTTTTCAACAGAAAGAAGTAATGCATTATAAGAGTCGATAATTTGCATATTTTCTCCAAATGAATCAATTTGGAATAGTTTTTTAACATTTTTTATTAATTCAGAACCTCTTATTGATTGTTCTACTAAATTTTTCATAACAATGCTTTTATTAATATTCAAGTTCTTCTCGCTTGCATCAACTAGCAAACCAACTGAGGATCTAACATTTTGAAAGATATTTGCCATATCGTGTGAAAATATGTCTCGATATATGTCTATATTCTTTCTTGCATTTTGGATTTGAAACTTTTTTTCTTTCGCATAATTAAGGGAGCGTTCTAAATTGTTTGCTGAAAACCACATTATTAAAGCTAATATAAAATAGATAACTATAGCAGCAATATTGGGTACGATGGCTAATGTTAGTGAGAAAATAGTTATAAATCCTGTCACAACTACCGCCACTATAATACTGTATCTGGGCTTCAAAATAAAACTTGAAATTATAATAGGTAGCGTTAATGTTAACAAACCACGACCTTCTACTAATTGCATAGGAGTATCAGTGAACATTATTACAATTGTCAGTATTAACAAGAATGTATAACTAGCATAGTTCCGTTTGGTAATGTTATTCATCCAAAATATGACGCCTATCGCAATAAACATGATAAAACTACCTATAAGAAGGAATAACACTTCATCGATGCTACCTTGTGCTAGACCTAGAAACACTATTATAAGCGAAAAGATGCATAATATTGCTGTTAATATTTCAATCCAGAAAAGGAGAAAATTGAGCGTTTTTTTTCTTCTTTCATTATCTGAATCATTGGGCTTGAGCTTCGTTAAGATTTTAAGTTTTTCTAAAGTGAATTTGTTCATCGTATCAAAATCGAATCATTTGTCAAAAGATTTTTGCTTCCTCATAGGAGGGCATTCTAAAGGTCTATAATTTAATCATTTAAAAGTATTTAAATTTAAGCCAGCGTTTAAAAAAAATCAGAGAGAGAATCTTTTAATTATTGTCAAAATCTATTCTAAAGTAAAAAGAAAATGGTTTACTAAAGATCAATTTTTGACGCGATTAAATCAATAATATCGATTATCGATATTGCCTCTGGTGATTCTAAATTCATTTCGTTGTAGGCGTCAGATAAGTTGTTAATACAGAATGGACAACTCGTGGTTAATACTTGTGCTCCTGTATTCACAGCCTCTCTGATCCTTTCCTTTGAAATATCCAGTGCTAAATCAGGAAATTCACTTTTCACCCCTCCACCAGCTCCACAACACCAAGCATTCTTACGATTTCTTTTCATTTCTACTAATTTCAGTCCTGGTATTCTGAGCAAAGCATCCCTTGGTATTTGATAAAGGTTCATGTGACGCCCTAAATGACAAGGATCGTGCCATGTCACTGTTTGTGTACTCTCTTCTGATTTAAACGGAATTTCATCGTTATTCAATATTTCCACTAATATTTCTGTTATGTGTTTTACTTCAAACGGCAATTCTTCGCCTAACAATTCGGGATAATCTTTTTTCCACGTTCTATAACATCCCGCACATGCTGTAAATATCGTTTTAGCTCCCATGTTTTTAAAAATTTCTATGTTATGTTTAATAATATCAGTAAGAGAACTTTGATCTCCGATTCTTAAAGCTACAGAACCACAACACCACTCATCTTTAGACATGGCAATTTCTTTTCCTGATGCTTTTAGAATTTTCATCATGCTTTTTAACGTATCTACTTGTCTTAATGGCATTGTACACCCTCCAAAAAATACTAGATCGCCTGTTTCTTTAATTTCAGGAAATTCAGATACCCACTCGAATTTCTTAGCTTCTTCTTCACCATAAGGATTTCTCATGG
>JAGXNZ010000062.1 GCA_019894655.1 Promethearchaeota archaeon
AATCAAAAGGATTTGGAATACTTCCTATATGATTTAGAACAATATGAATGAAACATTGAAAAAATCAAAATTTAGAGATATAAATAGCCCTGATGGTTACCTTTGATCGAGAGTCGTAAAGAACCTAGTAAAATTTTTTTTACTCTACTCTGCTCTTTAAAATTTAAATCTGAGAAAAGAAGAATGTATTTTTTTTCCAAGTTAATTACGAAAAGTAAACATATTCGAATAAGCTTCGAATCCTCTGTTAATAGTCCTGAAATTACATAATGATATGGGAGAGTTCTTAAAACATTGATATCGATTTCTTCTTCTGTGACTTTATCTTCCTCTTGGTTATAGCCCGCTTTAATGAATTTAATCCCATCTAAGGGTATCGATATTTTCCTATAATTTTCCAAAACTTTTGCAAATTGACTCTGCCGTAAAAACCTTCTTTCTTCTTTATCTTTTTCATAAAAATATTTATTTTCTTCCTTTAATGAGAATATTTTTCTTTTCTTCGATTTAGATGCGTTCTTTTCAATATCTCCTAATTCTTCAATCTCCTCATCATGAAAAATAATTAAAAGATCGGGATCAACGGTGTCGATGAAGAAGTTCTTGTATATTATTCCTGCCTCAGTTTTTATCCATCCATCGCTGTCAATGAGAATGATATCAACATTATCATGCTTTGATATAAATCCATTTATTAATTCAATACAAGAATGAGCTATAATAAATTTGAAATTTGCCTTTGGGAATGTACTTCCAATAAATACTGTTTCTTCGGTGTCAATTTCAGCACTTGAGACGATATCCTCTTTAATTTCTCCAATGTTAAGAGTTGTAGGAAGATATAGTAGTTGTTGTCCTAAATCAGAATCCAGGAAACCTGCTTTCAATCCTTCTTTAAGTAGGTTGTTTGCAAGATATTTGATGAGCGTCGTTTTACCATTGCTCAAGCCTAAAACCATCAGTTTTAGAGGTTTTTTTTTTTCATTTTTTCTAATTGCATTTATAACAGAATCCTTAATTTTAACCCATTCTTTGCTTATGGTGTTTTCTTCTACTATTTCTATATTTTCTCTGCTATTTGTAAAAATCTCCAATTTTGATAATTCCAATGCGAACAATGGATAACTACTAGCACTGGGTACAATAAGGGTGTTTTCCGCCTCGCTTCTCTTAGGTGAAAATTCCTTTCCAAACACTTCAACCTTTCCTTCTAATAAAGTAACTCTTGAGGGTCCTTTTACTAAAAGCGTGTGATCTTTTTGCACTTCTTGAATCATAATTTTCCTCAAATCATCCTACATTAAATGATAATTATTTCTCTTCTTACATTTAATATTTATTAACTAACAGAAATATACTTTTTCTTTCCTTAAGTTTGATTTAATATTCTTAGAACATCAATTATTATAATTTAAAAATTGTTAAATTTCTTTTCGTTTCGAAGTTGATACGATAGTAACACCTAGCTCAACAGTAATTTTTCTATTATCTTATGAAATAAACCCCAATCTATTTTAAAGAAAAAACAAATATCCTCAGAGACTAGGTTAATAGCAGGTTGATTCTTCATATTAACTCAGGATTCAATTAGATATATTTAAAAGTCGACATATGCCTTTATTTTCTTAATGCTTTATAGCATGGTATACAGGTGCTGTTTCCTTGATAGTCCAAAATTCTGCTTTCCATAGTAAGTTCACCACAGATTTTACAAGGAACTGATTCGTCTATTGGGGCAAGACCTGGAGGATTAAATTCAATTTCCCGTATATCGAAAATGGCTTCTGGCTCAAGTTCAAGAAGTTTTTGAATCTTTTCGTCTCTCGACAAATTTTTATAATTTGAAATTTCTTGTTTTAAAGCCAACCTTACTCCTTTCTGGTTTTTTCTATTATAAAAACTATAATTACTTTTGCCGTAATCTTTATGAATTAAATTGCCTTTACCATATGTGGTATTTAATAAAACTTGGAGAGCATCAACACTACAATTGTCAGTTTCGACAACAGCTACTAGTTCTTCATCAGGGGAGTGCTCAAAACCATGTTCTAAAGCATATTTAGCAGCCAACACACCGATAACTATTCCTGGACATATATGTCCATGAAATACAGTAGCCTTCTTCATTAAATCAGTTATGTTCACTTGAGATCCGCTCATATTTTTAAAATATGTAAAAATAACAATTATATAATTTTTTAATAACTTAAATATATTTATGGTAAGGATGAAATTTCTTGTAGATGCTATGTTAGGTAAACTTGCGAGATTTTTAAGAATTTTTGGTTATGATACAGTATATGCCAACGATTTAATAGAATATTTTAACATTGATCCTGTTCCTGATAATAAATTAAAAGAATACGCACAATTTACTAACAGAATAGTCGTAACTAAGGATCTCCCGTTCTTTAATGATATTACAGACAACGCAATTCTTCTTGAAGGGGAGGGAATATATTCGTATTTAAATCAACTTAAACAAAAATTAAAGTTACAGTTTAGTTTTACCATTCAGAGTGCCAGATGTTCGACTTGCAATTCACCTCTTCAAGGAGTTACTAATAAGATTTTGATACAAAACTTAGTGAAACGTGAAACTTTTTTGAACTACAATGAATTTTTTCAATGTGTTAATCCAGCATGTAGAAAAGTATTTTGGAATGGACCACATATAGCGGATATCAATAAAAAAATACAAAATTCGAGCGAAAACTAAGTTTTAGTGCTTGTGAAGAAGTTATTTTTTATCTCGTTAAATCTAGCCTTTACCTTCTCAGCTTCATTTTTCGCACCACCTTTCTCAAGAAAAGAATGTGCTTGCGAAAGTAACTCAAGACTTTTTTTGTACTCTTTATTTTTAAAGTGGTTCTCTGAAAGTTCAACTAAATAATGCCCTTTTTTAATATAAAACTCAATGAACTGTGCAGAAGTATCTATTTTCCAGCTCATATTAAATGCACTGTATTTTTTTCTAGGTATATTTATCTAATAAAACTAGATAAATTAAGAATTTGTATTTTTCGATTTGAATAATTTAGTTCGGAACTGATCCATTTCAATTACTTTTGCTTTTAACCTTGATTCATGAGCAGCAAAAGCCATGAGATGACTTTCAATAGTTTCGTTGGCATTTGTTAAGGGTTGAGTTTTTTCTTGGTTAGCAAGCGTTTCTAAAAAAGAATCAATTAAAGAAAAATCACCTCCTCCATGACCAGAAGTATCAATTGATAGTTTTTTAGAAAAAATCACATTAGATTTGCCTGTAAAATGATCATAAACTGTAATTTTCTGCCCGGAATCAAAGAATTCTCCAATTAAAGTAGCTTTTGTCCCATCAATTCGCAAAGTTCTTCCCTCATTCTCACTAAATCCATGAACCGTCAGATTAGCAGTAACATTGTTTTCAAACTCGATATTTACTACTTGATGGTCAACCACATCGTTATCGCATTTATAAACGCATCTACCATAAGGGCTCTTTTTTAATATTCTCATTTTAGTTTCATCAGAATAATCTTCACTCGCTTCTTCAGGTAGTCCAGAATAAATGGGTTCTACTGGCCAATCTCTCCAATATCTCAAACTTTGTAGTAGTTTGATTAACCTACTTAGTATTGCCAACGTTTTTTTATGTTTATTTCTTAGATTAGCAAGAAGTTTAAAAAGAACTTTTTCACTTTTTTCTAAAATTTGAGTTATAGGAACGATGTCGATATATATTCTTGGAGCGTAATATAAACACGTATTTTGTATAGGACATCCTTCTACACAATAATCTGGAGAATTTATAGGGGCGTTTATTGATGTAAAATGTAATAGACTTCCAAACGAACTTATTTTTTTTGGTAAAGCTTCTACCATCCAAAAGAGCAAATCTAAATCATGACAGCATTTTGCAAGTATCATAGGGGACGATTCATTTGTATTCCGCCAGTTACCCCTAACAAAACTATGTGCCATGTGATACCAACTGATATTTTCTCTACTTGAAATATTTATAAGATTTCCTAACGAACCCTCACGAATTACATTCTTAATTGTTGAAAAAAAAGCAGTATATCGTAGGACGTGGCAAACAACTAAAATTCTCCCAGTTTTCTTAATCCGATCTGTGATTTTAAGGCAACCTTCTAGAGTGTGTGCCATAGGTTTTTCCAATAAAATATCGTAACCTTTATCGAGAGCTTTTAATGTAGGTTCCACATGCATTTGGTCTTGAGTACAGACGAAAACAAGATCAGCAAATTTGTCCTCTCTTAAAATAGGCTCCCAACTATCATAGCAACGCTCTAAAGGAATGTTATGAAGTTTTGCAAACTTATCTCTTCTATAGGTAATTGGCTCTGCAACAGCAATAAAATTTAATTTTTTAGGATACCTTAGAGCATAATTACCATAAGTAGTCATACCTCTATTTCCGGCTCCAATTAAAATCGCAGTCTGAGTTTTTTCTTCTTTTTCTTTCATATTCGTTTCTCTTTTGATAAAACTCTACGTTATAAATATCACTCTACTATAGTTATAAATTAACAAGTTTTTTATAAACTATTCAATACGGTTGGAATAAAACCTTCAATTAATAATTGATCTAATAACACGATTGCCAATATTGATTCTACTACAATAATTGCTCTTGGAACTATACATGGGTCATGGTCCCCTTCTAATTCGATTTCAGTTTCTTTCATAGTCTTAATATTAACAGTTTTTTGTGGTACACCTATAGAAGCTGTTGGTTTTATAGCAACTCGCAAAGTTAAAGGCATTCCTGTAGATATTCCCCCTATAATACCGCCAGAATCATTTTTTAAGGTTGCTACCTTCCCATTTTTTATAATCCATGGATCATTGTGTTCTGTTCCTCTCATATTCACGGCTTTAAAGCCCGCACCAAATTCTATGCCTTTTATTGCCGGGATCGCAAAAATCGCTTTACTAATCCTAGATTCAAGGCTGTTAAAGATTGGCCCACCAATGCCTGGGGGAAGATTTTTAACAATACATTTTATGCTTCCACCTACTGAGTCCTTCGAATTTTTGACGTGTTCGATTTCATTTTCCATTTTTATTGATAATTTCGCATTTAGAGATCTTACAGGAGACTCTTCCCTCGTTTTAGCTAACTGCTCAATATTGTCAATAGAATACTTTGTAGGGTCTGCAATTTTTCCAATACTCTCTGTATATGCAAATATAAAGATGTTAAATTTGTTTAAAATCAATTTCGCGATTGCACCTGCCATTACGAATCCAGCAGTTATTCTCCCTGAGAATCTTCCTGATCCACGATAATCAGCAAATCCACCATATTTCTTTATTAAAACATAATCTACATGAGAAGGTCTTAATAAATCTTTAAATTCATCGTATTTTGTTGAATCAAATGATTGGTTTTCGATAATTAAACAAATGGGAGCACCAGTTGTTTTATCATTAAAAATTCCCGATAGAACCTCAACTTTATCGGATTCTTTGCGGGCTGTAGTCAAGTGCGATTGTCCAGGTTTTCTTTTATCTAATTCATTCTGAATAAATTCTAAATCAAAATTCAATCCAGCGGGTGTACCGTCAATCAAAACTCCAATTACTTTACCATGACTCTCTCCAAACGAAGAAATTTTAAATCTGGTTCCCAAAGTGTTATCTCCCATTATAACCATCAACTATGTGATACATTTGAAACATACTCACTATATAGGTCAATTAATATATAATGAGTAGTCTGCACCTATTATGTTTTATGAATCTTATAATTTATATCATCCATCTCTATTTAAAATTATTACACTAATAAAAACAAAATTATAATCAAAGCCTTCATATATTAACTAAACATCCATTTAAATCAATCAGTATATGATTGTAAATGAAGCTTAGAATAACTCCAACAAAAAAACTTATTGGTACCATAAATGCTCCACCCTCTAAGAGTTATTCTCATCGTGCTTTTATCGCTTCTAGTTTAACAAAAGGAGTTTCAATCATAAAAAATCCTTTAATTTCTGGTGATGTTGGTGTGACGATTAAAATTCTAGAAGGATTAGGCCATAAAATTTCAAAAACATCAAATCATTCTTTTATTGTTAAAAGCAACTATGGAAATTACAAACCAGTTAAAATGTTGTTAGATTGCCATAATTCTGGCACATCTATCAGAATCTTTACTGCACTTGCAATGTTAATCGATGGTGGGTTGTCTTTTACAGGGGAATTTATAAAAAGGAAGAGACCGATAATTCCTTTATTAAAGGCATTAGAAAATATTGGATGTAAGTATAACTTAACCGAAAAAGATTTAATTGTAAAGCGAAAAGGCAAGAAATGTGATATCATAAACATTCCCGGAGATATTAGCTCTCAGTTTGTTTCAGCTCTACTTATGATGTGTCCTTTGTTGGATTGTAAGAAAAGAAATTCAATGATTGTAAAAATTACCTCTCCCATTACCTCTTATCCATATGTTAAAATCACTTTAGATGTATTAAGGTCATTTGGTATTAAAATTCAAGAGAGCTTAAACAATGAGAAAGTAGGTTCCTATTTAATTGCATGTAAACAAAACTATAGAGCTCAAACGTACGAAGTACCTGGCGATTTTTCTTCGATTTCGTTTATATTAGCAGCTACAATATTAACTCCTGAAGAATCTCAGGTTGTTATAAAAAATTTAAATTTTGAAAAACCGCAAGGAGATCAAAGAATTATTGAGATTTTGCAAAAAATGGGTGCCAATATCAAAACGATGAAAGAAAATAATTGTCTTATTGTAAATGGTAATATTAATCAGCATCCCTTGACCGGTGTTGCTATAGATATCAGAGATACACCTGATTTATTTCCAATATTATCTATTATCGGAGCATTTGCTAAGGGTAAGACAGAAATATACAATGCTTTAAATCTTAGAAAAAAAGAAAGTGATAGAATTTCGGTAATTGCTAAAGAACTAAGTAAAATGGGCGTCAGAGTGTTAGAGGAAAAAGATAAGATCACAATTTATCACTGCAAGGAATTAAGAGGAGCTTCCTTTAATCATGAAAACGATCATAGAATTGCGATGGCTTTAACCGTAGCAAGTTTATTTGCTCAAAGCCCATCCCAAATTGAAAATATAGAGATTGTGGAAGATTCGTACCCGAATTTCGTAGATCATATCAAAAAATTAGGAGCAAATGTAGACTTAGTAGAATAATTCGCATAAAAGTTGTCTATCTAAACGATTTTTGCCGTCTAGCTCTTGCTTTTTTTCCACCAAAATGTTTAGGTTCGGTCCTTCTTGAATCTCCTGAGAGTAGAGATTCATCGTATTCTCTGAAAGTTTTTTCAATAGTTTTCGTTCCAATAAATTTATTTAAA
>JAGXNZ010000373.1 GCA_019894655.1 Promethearchaeota archaeon
CATTATTAAAAATAAAAAAAAATCTCTGATCTAAGGGCTCAGCAGTATCTTTACTGCTTTTCTTCTCTTACATCGCAATTTTGTCGATCGGACGAAATTATTAACCGAAACATATCCTATCGAAAAATTTCAGCAACTTTTAAATATTTGAAAGAAGATATATAATATAATAAAGTTCAAAGTAAAACATAGGAACTTTATAAAAAAATTATTAAATTAAAAGTGGAGGAATGAAAATGTCTAAAAAAGTATTTGCTTGGTCTCCTGTACGAAAGTTAATGAAAGACAACGGCGCTGAAATGGTTGCTCGTGAAGCAGTCGATGCTTTAGTCGATTATCTTGAAAAAGTTGCTAGAGGAGTAACCAATAAAGCTCTAGAAATGACTCGTCACGCCGGTCGAAAGAAATTAACTCAAAACGACATGACCTTGGCAATGAAATTAATGTAAAACTTAAAAATATTGAATTGCAAATTTTTTCTTTTTTTTTATCTATAAAATTATTTAAACTAAATTCAATATAAAACTAACTTCGAACTATCTCGAACTCTGTAAGCATTAACTTAATAATTAATGGATTCTGGTTAACATTATACTGGTGAGTTCTCGTGAGCCAAGAAGAATATAAAAGCAAAATCTCAAGAAATATTTGGAAGTACTATTTATACGCATTTATTTTTGGAATTCATACTGTCAGGGGCGTTTATTTACCGTATATGACTGATTGGGGCGGTTTAACCTTTCCTGAGATTATGTTCTTACAAGGTTATTTTATGCTCATGATTTTCATCTTCGAAATCCCCTCTGGAGCTATCGCGGATTATCTCAGTAGAAGAACAGCATTGTCTTTATCTGCTTTATTCGTTGTATTAGCAACATTTGCTTATAGTATTTATCCAAGCATATATCTATTCTTCTTAGCCGAAACATTATGGGCTTTTAGTATTGCTCTATCGTCGGGTACTGACGAAGCGTTTATGTTTAGCACTTTAAAAACAACGGGTGAAGAGGATAAATTACCCAAGGTTTTAGGACGTACTCAATTAATGCACCTAATCGCAAATACTATATCAGCTCCCTTAGGTTCTATTATAGCAGCATTTATCTCTTTACAATTTACTATGACCTGTTTGGGATTAATTTATATTGGAGCTTTTCTTACTTCACTCACCTTTAAAGAACCTACATTTAGAACAAAGGAAAAAGCTACAAGCTACTTCATGATTTTAAAGGAGGGCTTTAACGAGTTAAAAAAAAATAAGATTTTAAGAATTCTTTGTTTTGATAGATTATTCATAAATATTTGTATATTCCTCTTATTCTGGACTTATCAACCGTATCTAAGAGCTGTCAATATCCCTATAGTATGGTTTGGTTTTATCTTGGCTGCGATGAATATATTTAATGCAACATTCAACATCTTGATTCCTAAATTCTTGAAAAAAGTTAATAAAAAGAAGGATCTATTGATTATGGTTAATTTAATCACGGGTTTTGCGTTTGTTATATTAGGGTTTTCTGTAATTCCCATTTTAGGTATATTAATGCTTTTTCTTATTGTTGGTTTTGGCTACACTCGAGGATTAATTTATATAAACGGAATTAATACGCAAATTGAATCTGAAAATAGAGCTACCGTTCTTAGCACAATTAATATGTTTTCAAGCATATCAAGGGCGATTTTGTATCCATTTATAGGTCTTATTGTAGATTGGAACCTATTTGTTATGTTTTTAATAATCGGAATCACGATATTATTACTTACAGCGCTTACTAAGGTAAAAAGTGAATATCTTTAATTTATTGCATTTATAATCTTTCTTTTCGTAGCTCTATATTAATTGTGAAGAATTTTCAAATTGAATAATGGTTAAAATTCAAGAAATTTTTAATTAAAAGTAAAGAAAAAAAATAAATAATTTTTAAATTTTCATTATCCTCCAGCTAATGGGGGGAAAATCGCTACGATATCACCGTTCTTGACTTGAGTCTCTTTCTTTTGATGTGGGATGCCATTTATTAGAATTATCAATTTTGTATCCTTTGAAATATTATACATGTCTAATATCGTGCTTACTGTACTTCCTAACGGCAATGTAATTACTTTCTTTGGTGGGGCAATACTCCTTAAATTAGCGAAAAATTTCACAGTTGCGGTGATGTTTTCTTTATCATTCATCTTCATTTCTTGTAAAGTACCATTTGTAAAGTAAAGACATGTTTTTTGGAAATAAGCCAACTCTGTCACCGTCTTTTACTTTTTTATTAAATCCAGAATATGTCCCATTCACAAATAGGTGGCTGGTTTCCTCTTTCTCAATTGTAAATTTATTTAATATATCAGCGATAGTTTCGATTCCATTACTTTGAATTTGCATAGTTAATGGCAAGGATCCTGAAATATTAAATCCTTCAATCTTCTTCCGCAATTCTCCAAAAATTTTCACTAATATGACCATTTTTGAACAGCTAAGCGCCCCAAACGCTATCTAATTCTTCGTCTGATACATCAAAAACATCATTGTGTGGAGGTAATTTCTCTTTTAAGAAAAATTCTGGTAGTCTATCGTGTTTTTCTGTAAAACCTGCGGCTTTATTAAACGCTCTTTCAGTTTTTATGATTTGCATCCCATAACCAGGAACATCCGCTACAGTAAGACTCGTTCCTAATACACCATTTAATGTGTCAACGACACCCTCTAATCCTTCAGGAATATCTAATACTGCAAAGGCAATAAAAAGACAATACCCGGTCGCATCAATGGCAGCAGTAGCAATTTGTAAATTGCGCGATAATTCTGCTTTTTTAGGATCCTTAGGATCTGCTGTTCCACCGACTCCCATGATTTCAGTGGCAATGGCATATCCTGCTGTATGGTCTGCACCTTGAGGAGTTGTTGCATAAGTTACACCGATTCCTTTAATTGCTCGGGGATCGTATGCAGGTAAGCTCTGGCCTTTTACAACTGGGACTCTGGTTACACCTAAAGCCTGTGCTGTAAAAGCTGTACCGTTAGCTAATATTCTCCCCGTTGGAGTCTTATTCTTAACTTCGTCCAATAATTTTAATGCACCTTTTCCATTTCCAAATTCAGTTAAACCACCCTCCATTGCTACTCCAAGTAAAC
>JAGXNZ010000374.1 GCA_019894655.1 Promethearchaeota archaeon
AGTTAGTGGAATTAATTGAGGTTATCCAAAGTCATCATGATGATATAGTTTTACAATTCTTCAACGATAGATATATTCTAAACCCAGAACATATATTACGTGCTTGTTATTTCGTCCAAAAAGCCTTCCATACTAAAAATAATATTTCAAAAAAAAAAAATCTTGAATTACTTCTATACTTAGCAACTAAAAGACAAATAAAGCTAAGCCTCGAATGTTTAGGGGTAAATAATTATAATTTGAACGATAGAAGAATAAGTTTTTGTGTCATCTCTCTGGAGGATAATATTAAAAAGGTAAATATCGAAATCAATAACTATTTGCATTCTAAAGATATCGTATCAAATTTAGGAGATCTATCTATAGAGAAGTTCAAAATCGTCAAAAAATATTTTGAATTTTCTGACAACCAGATTTTAACAGTCTTGAAGTCTTATGGATACAAAAAAGACATATTAGATACAAATTCCATAAATTTAGAAAGCTTGTATGAAGCGTTGAATGATTTAATATGTGAAAAAATGGTTTTATTAAGTTTAGAGAAAAAGAGATCTTTTTAGAACTGATTATACTTATTATGGATAATAATACTATCATCGGGATTTAGAAACGATATCCCACTAACATTTCCCAGAAGTTCAATTCTTAGAATTTTATCTGGATTATCCAAATCGACTCTATTATTAATAATTTTTGCTACTGATCCAATAATGGTATCTCGTTCTATGATCTCATTTTTTCTGCGTTTTAATTCAATCTTAAAAGAATCTCCTTTATTTAAATAAAGAGGATAATATTTTTCTACGATATTTTTTATTACCTTAAGGTTTGTTTCACACACATAATCAATAGGGGTAATTTTAAGGATGAATTGAAAAAAATTTGAATCTTTTTTAAGAATTTTTTTAATCTTAAATATCACTTCTTTATTATCAATATTGGTTGTAGCGGTTATTAATCCGGGATATTTGATCCCTAATATAATGGGATATTTATCACCACACATTAACAGAGTAAACCAAATTTCTGCTTTTGCATTTACTTCGTTATATCTCGAAGTTGAGATTAATAAATTAAAATTATTCAATATTTACTCCATATAGTTAATCTTTATTTGATTCAATAAAATCTTTAATTTCCTCTTCTTTTATCACCCCAATCCGCAATAGTCTTAACTCTTCCGAGGTACAATCAAGGATTGTTGTGGGAACTTTCGTTTGGGTTTTTCCCCCATCAAGTATTAAATCTATTGGACTTAAAAATTTATGTGCAACCTCATCTCCGCTTATTGACGGATTTTCTCCAGAATAGTTAGCAGAAGTTCCAATTATTCCACCAAAATATCCTTCTGATTTTAATTTATTTAATATCGTTAGGACGATCTCGTTTTCTGGTACGCGAATACCAATCGTATTTTTAAAAGCTGTAACTTCTGGAGGAATAATATTAGGTTCTTTCTTTTTTAGTATTAAAGTCAATTGACCAGGCCAGAAGCGTTCAGCTAATTTATAACTTATTTTGTTAAATTCTGCTACTTTTTCAGCTTCTTCAGTATCGGCAACTAATAGTAATAATCCCTTTGAACGATCTCGGTACTTAATATCGTAAATCCTATTTATTACTTCAAGATTGAGAGGATCTCCCCCTAAACCATAAACTGAATTAGTTGGAAAAGCAATTAGTTTGCCCTCAATGATGTTTTCCACTGCGGTTTCGAAAACAAATTCTAAATCTTGAATTTTTTTTCCTTTAATTTTTATTAAAAAACCCATTTGGTTTCATTTGGATTATAAGTTTATAAAATAATAAAAAAGACTTTACTGATGATTTTCTTGGCATGACAATTCATCAGCGAGATTAGACCACTGAAGATCGAGTCTTTCTTGAAGTTCAATTAATCCTTTTTCAGATAATTTTGAAAACCTTTTTTGCCTTGATAAATATTCTATTAGTGGAGCTCTTTTTGAAGAATTTAATAGTGGTTTGCTTTTTTTTGATAATGTTAACACACCATTTTCTATTTCATATAAAATCCATGAACCTGTTTTAACTGCTAAACGAGGTATTTCAACAGAATCTTCAGATGCGATACCCCATCCAGGAGGACAAGAAGCTAAAATGTGAATATATTTACATCCTTCAATTGATTTAGCTTTCTTAAATTTCTCATAGATATCGAGAGGTTCACTTACAGAACAAGTGGCAACATAAGGGATATCATGTGCCGCCATTATCCTTGGTAGATTTTTCTTATATCGTTCTTTTCCTAAAGTGGTTGTAGTGGTTATTGCTCCATGTGGTGTGCTTGATGATCGCTGAACTCCAGTATTCATGTATGCTTCGTTATCGTAACAACAATAAATGATATTAGAATTTCTTTCAGCTGCACCACTTAAACCTTGAATCCCTATGTCTGTTGTTCCTCCATCACCAGCAAAAACTAATGTCGTCATTTTTTCCCAGACCTTACCTGGAAATCTATGAGATTTTGCTTTAAAAGCTGCTGAAACTCCTGTTGCGGCAGCAGCTCCCGCAGCAAATGCCATATTCATAAATGGGAAATTTGGTGCTGTCTTTGGCCACAACCCAACAATAACATTTAAACAACTAGCGGGTGTAACTAACGATGTATTTGGTCCAAGAGCTTTCATAGCCCATCTTAAAGCAATTTCTAAACCGCATCCAGCGCACGAGGAATTCCCTGCTAAGAAGAATTCTTCTTGTCCTATTTCTAATGCTTCTTTTATGGATACCATTTTTAATCAACCTCCAATAATCCATCCCAGAAAGTTCCATCAATCATATCTTTTGGAAACTCTCCAGTTTCATTTAATTTTGTCAGTACTTTTAATTGATTTTTCTGTTGTTCTAATCCAACCTCTCTACCACCTAAACCCATAACAATAGGTAAAACTCTTGTAGATACTCCAGTACCATATAAAGCTGTTTTCACTTCACTACTTACCGGGCCTCCAGTAGGAGATCCAAACGCAGTAGCTCTGTCAGCTACTCCAAGAACTTTAACTTTTTTCGCAATTTGTATTATATCTTCTACCGGAAAAGGTCTAAAATATCTTAATTTTACACAACCAACTTTATAACCTTCATTTCGAAGGTCATCAACAGCATCTTCCATTTGCATAGCAAGTTCACCATAGTTAAGCACAGCAACTTCCGCATCTTTCATTTTATATTCTTCAATTAATCCATTTCCATAAGATCTACCAAACTTTTTCTCAAATTCTGCAGCAACATCCTTGATTTTTTGCTTTGCTATAGTATGAGTATAGTGGATTTTTAATCTAAATTCATTGTAAAAGCCGGATGGCATGATAAGATTCCCGTGCATCATTGGTCTCTCAGGATCGAGAAATATATGGGGCCACCCTCTCTCATCTGGAAGTGGTGGTAAAAAGTCATCGACTTCATCTTGATCCTCGATGGTTACAGGTTTAGAGGTGTGAGACAGAGTAAATCCCCCATAAGCTACGAATTTAGGTAATAAAATATCGTAATCTTCGCATATTTTATATGACATTAAAACATCGTCATAGATTTCTTGATGCCCTGAAGCAAATGAAATCATCCAACCAGTATCTCTACAACTAATTACATCCGTAAAGTCTGCCCAAATATTCCATGGAGGAGCAGGGGCTCTCGAAGCAATCGTAGTAACTATAGGTAGACGCGCACCTGCTGCCCAATGGACCATCTCATACATATAAAATAATCCTTGTCCAGAGGTGGCAGTAAAAGTACGAGTCCCTGCGGTGCTTGCACCAATAATCGATGCCATCACAGAGTGTTCTGACTCAAAATTAATATATTGAGTTCCAGGCATCTCACCGTTATCTGCGAACTCTGATAGTTTTTCTACAACAGTAGTTTGAGGAGTAATGGGATAAGCACTTATCACTTGGACTCGTGCAGATTTCGCAGCATAAGCTGCTGCTACATTTCCCTTTATTATTTTAGTTTCTTTTTCCTGAATAAAATCTTCTTGAGCTTCTACCATATTATACTTCACTCTCTCTAACCATTTCTATACTTTTTGTGGGGCATTCTTTAGCGCATACACCACATCCTTTACAATATAAATAATCGACTTCAAATTCTCCTTCTTCGTTTCTGATTATTGTACCTTCGGGGCAATACATCCAGCAAATACCACATTTAGTACAAGCATCTCGATCAACAACAGGTTTAAACGTTCTCCAATCTCCTGTGGTTCCAATACTTCCTTTAATAGGAAACGATATTGGGATTGGAGGTAGCTCTTTCCAATTTTTATATTCTTGAACTTCAGGTCGCTTATCTTTGTCTTCACATATATTCTTCCATTTCACCTTGTTCATTCAAATTCAACCTCTTTAACATTATTATAAGCTTCGATAGCAACTTCTATATTTTTCTTACCCCGAGCTTCTCCATATTCGCTATAGATCACTTTTTTCATAGTGTCTAAATTATAAAAGCCAGTTAATTGTCCAAATGCCCCCAGCATTGGAATGTTCAGAATAGGTCCACTCGAATGCATAAATCCTAATTTTATACAAATTCCAGTAGCGTCAACAATAAAAATTTTTATGTTTTCGGGAAATTCACAAGTATCAATTGGATTTTTTGTATTAATTAATAGTGTGACTCCACTTTTTATCGTCTCGAGAATTCTAGGGATGTCTAGTAGAGTGGGATCAAAAATTAACATATAATCTGGATTTATTACACTATCGTAAGTTTTTATCGTTTTGTTCCTTGATAACTTAGTAAATGCCTGGATAGGTGCACCTCTCCTCTCTGCTCCAATAATAGGTATTGCAATAGCATCTTTAAAAATCTCTTCGTAAGCCAATTGAGCTAGAAGTTGGCTAGCAGTGATAACGGTTTGACCTCCTCGACCATGAAAGGTAATTTCTATTATTTCATTATCTGTCAATTTTTTCCATCCTTTTATTTATTTGATCTTACAAATTTGATAATATAATTAAAGCCGTGAAACAATAATATAGTTATTTTTTTGGGAAACTTATAAAATTATCTTAAATAGAACTACTAAGGTAAAATAACTAGCAATAAATTAAAAATTTCTGGAAAGAATTTATAAGGACACCACTGAAATTGTTGATAATTAATAATAACTGAAACTCAACCTCCATTTATTCAGAAAGTGATTAACGATGTCAGATAAAGCAAAAACTGATGAAGAAGAATTTTCATTCAAATGCCCCTCATGTGAAAAGGGTAGGATAAAAATTCTTAAAACTACTTATGAAGTACCTGACGGAGATAAGATGCTACTTATTAAGTTTGAATGTAATATTTGCGAATTTTCTAATAATGATATAATACCACTAACCACCAACAATACTCCAGGAATAATGACTTTGAGAGTTTCAAATGAAAACGATTTAAAATCAAAAATCTATCGTTCACCAGTAGGAAAATTAGAAATTCCAGAGTTGGAATTATTCGTAGAACCCGGTCCAGCCGCAGATTTTTATTACACCAATGTTGAAGGTATACTATATAGATTTGAGAATGCCGTATCAATATATCGTAAAAATCTCGAAATGGACGATGTTCAAATAGAAGAAATTGATAAAATTTTACAAGATCTACATAATGCAATAAAGGGAGAATTTGCTTTTACTTTAATCGTTACTGACACAGGAGGAGGAAGTTATATCATCCCTGAAGATGAATCAAATTATTCATTTGAAAAACTCGAAAATAAAGAATTAAATTAAAAGTAATAAATGAAATTATCATAATTTCTAAATAGATATATAATTTATAGTATAGATTAAAAAAAAATGTGAAATCAAATGACAATTAAGAAAATCGGAATCCTCACAGGAGGCGGGGACTGCCCGGGTTTAAATTCCGTCATTTATGGAATTATGTTAAAAGCTTATGATGCAGGTATAGAATGTGTTGGAATTCTCAAGGGTTGGAAAGGTCTTATAGAAAATCTAACAATTCCCCTTAATATAGCAGAACACGATGATTTACATACGATCGGAGGAACAATTTTGTACACAAGCAGAACCAATCCATTCAAAGGGGCTGAATCTAAAGAAAAAGTTGCGAAGGATTTGGTAGGTAAACTAGATGAATTAGGTATTGATGCGTTAATTGCAATTGGAGGCGATGATACTTTAAGTGTTGCCGATGCTATGTGTAAATACGCAAAAGCAAATGTAGTAGGATGTCCAAAAACTATTGATAATGACTTGCGTGGGACTCATTATACGTTTGGGTTCTGGAGTTCGACGCAATTAGCCTCTAACGCAATGGATAATCTCACTACAACAGCTCGTTCGCATCAACGAGTTTTCGTAGTTGAAATAATGGGGAGAGATGCAGGATTTCTCACCATGTATAGTGGAATTTCTTCCGGTGCTGATATAATATTAATCCCCGAAACACCATTTGATTTAGAATTGGACATCATTGATGTACTTAAAAAAAGGGTAAATGCGGGATATAAATATCATATCATAGCAACTTCAGAAGGCGCTTATCCAAAGTTGGAATCACTTAATCGAGATTTTAAAACGATTTCAAAAGAAACTCTTGAGAAATTACCAAAAGATACGTATGGTAATCCTCTCCTCGCGAAGTTAAATATATCGAAGATAATTGTTGATGAATTAAACTTAAGAGAGGATCTTAAATCAGAATTTCAGAAAAACGGTGTTGATTTTGAATGTAGAAGTGTTGTTCTTGGTCATACTATGAGAGCAGGAACTCCTAATTGTTATGATCGAATATTAGGATTGAGGTTTGGTTTAGCAGCGATGAAACTTGTTTTAAACAAAGACTTTGGTTATATGGTATCGCTCCAAGGAACTAAAATAGAGAAAGTTCCCTTAGCTGAAGGTGTTAAAAAGAAATATTTAACATTTGATAATGATAAAATGGAATTAAGGGATTTACTAGTAAAAATAAGATATTTGTCAAAACAATAATAAAATAAAAAATAAAAACTCCTTTTTTTAAAAGAGCTGCTTTAACCGTAATGCTTTTCTTCTTCGTGATCTGCATCAATAGCGTCTTTTTCAACATCCCGATCGAGCCATTTTTCGGTTAATAATTCTTTATAGTATTCATGTTGAATAATTAAATTCATTATTTCTGTAGTTCCAGTCCAAATCTCTCCAAGTCTCGAATCGCGAAGTATTCTTTCAATGGGATAAACTGTAGTATAACCGATACCTCCCATTACTTGCATTGCGTTATTGATAACCTTCCAACAAGCTTTAGTAGAGAATTTCTTAGATTCTGAAACTAACCTTCTCTGTAAAGCAGCTGGTGCTCCGGCATCAATCGTTCTTGCTGTATTTAGAACTATTGATCTCGCTGCGTCTAGAAGCGTAATACTATCTGCTATTTTGAAATTCACGGCTTGAAAGTTTTTTATTGTTTGTCCAAAAGCTTTCCTTTTGGTTGAATATTTTGTGGCAATATGAAGACATGTTCTAGCTGATCCTAATGAGCCTGACGCGGTTGTAAGGCGTTCAGGGATCATCATTTGGTAAAAAATTATACCTCCCTTTCCTTCTCCCATAATGATATTTTCTTGAGGAACTTGAACGTCTTCAAATTTGAGCCTTCCAGCGCCACCACCTCTAGTTCCTAAAAGACCATATAGATATTCTGTTTCGACACCCTTACTACGATCCACAAGAAATAGACTAAGAGATGACCGAGGATCAGATTTAGGATCTAGGTTGGTTTTAGCATAAACTAAAAAAAAATCAGCCCCCTCAGCTCCCACAACAAAACGTTTCTCCCCATTCAATACATAATAGTCACCATCTTTAACAGCCGTGCAAGTTGCGCCAAAGAAATCAGAACCCCCTCTCGGTTCTGTTAACGCTTCTGCAGTATACTTTTTACCTTCACACATTGGTTTCAGGTACTTTAACTTTTGATCTTCAGTGCCAAATAAATTCATAGCTTCTCCAGTTATTATAGGAAGAGAATATAAACAAGGTAGTGAGCTCCCTAATACCCCTACTTCTTCAAGAGCAACAACTTCACACTCCCAATTTAAGCCTCGACCACCAAATTCCTTAGGAAACCTTAATCCTATAAGATTTTTTTTACCAAGCTTCTGTAAGAACTCAGTTGGATAGTTAATTTCTTCTTTATCCATTTTTTTTATTAAAGAGTGAGGAACATCGTCTCTTACAAATGAACGTACCTCTTCTTTAATCTTTTTGGCATTTTCACTTATTAAATAATCAAACATTTTAGATTCTCTCTTAATATTTTTTAATGCTCTATAAAAATAATAGTTAGATTAAGATTTATTAGTTTACCACAATTAAATTTATCTTAACTTATTGGAAGATGTACTTTTAAAAACCTGAAATTAAACTCAATTATAACAAAAACCATCAAAAGTTGTTCTGTTAATGTTCAAAAAAATTAAAAAGGGATATAAGGAATATCCAAAACCATTTAAAGTTCTGGTTCTCGCCACTTTCATTGATAGGTTAGGAGGTTTCTTATTATTTCCCTTTTTTGCAGTGTATATTATAGAACGTTTTGGCGTAGGGATGACCCAAGTAGGATTTTTATTTTCGATGTTTGCGGGAGGAAGTATAATAGGTAGTACGATAGGAGGTGCGTTAGCTGATAAATATGGGCGTCGCTCGATGGTTCTTTTAGGTTTAATTTCAAGCGGCATAGGAAGCATCCTGATGGGATTAGTTGATGATCTGATTCTTTTTTTCATAATCGCAGCAATTTTAGGAGTTTTAGGCGATTTGGGAGGTCCTGCACGACAAGCAATGGTGGTAGATTTACTTCCAAAAGATAAA
>JAGXNZ010000375.1 GCA_019894655.1 Promethearchaeota archaeon
CCATCCCACAACTTATTAGATGCCTACTATGTATTAAATGGGGTTCCATTAGAAGAAATTGGCATTAAAATTATTGATAAGTATCTTGATAACGAAGACATGGCAGAAGTATGTTCTTTAATTATGGATTATAGAGCGTTATACAGTTCAATGATCATGTGTTCTTTCTGTAATCCATTACCGTCTCACAATGCCGAGTTAATACAAAACACTATAGGAATCAAATTTGGTCTTGAGGAAGTAAAGTTATACGGAGAAAGAATAGCAAATATAAAACGACTATTTAATATTAAAATGGGCTTGACTCCTAAAGATGATAGGTTACCTAAAATTTTAACTAGACCTTTTAATAGTGGTGGTTCTGCGGGAAGGACTCCAGATTTTGCTAAACTTAAGAAGCTTTTTTACAAATTTCGCGACTGGGAAATAAGTACGGGGAAACCAAGTAAAAATAAGCTTAAACAGTTGGGATTGGATACGCTTTAGGGAATAAACGGATTAATTAGTGCTGTCTTGATAGTTGGTGAGGAGCTTTTTTAAAAGAAAAAGAGCGCCATCCTTGTCCAAAGGATCGTTATTATTTCCACATTTTGGAGACATCACGCAAGCTGGGCATCCATTTTCGGTTTTACAGCTACAAGATTCAATCAATTTCAACGCTAAACGGAGCAAATCTATTAAATGAAGATACAATTGTTCGGAGATGCCTATACCGCCTCTAAACGCGTCGTACACGTAAATAAGGGGTTGTTGTTTAACGGGATCAAAATCGATAGAGACCCCACCTAAATCCCATCTTGAAATTTGAGCTAATGCTGGAGCCATTGCTATCATAGCGTGTTCAATAGCGTGAACAGTGCCCCCTAAATTGAATCCATTCAATTCTAGCTCTTTTTGGTATTCAAACGGAATTCCAAACCAAACTGCTTGAGTTTCAAATTCGATAATTGGAATGTTATCTAGTGGGTGTCGTGATACGGTTTCTTGAGACATCGTGTCTATGACTTTATATGAATAGTATTCGTGCTCAACCTTTACTCTTCCGAAGAATTTCTCGATTAAATTTTTCTCTCCCGTATTATCTTGTATTTTTATTTCAAGAGGTGTGATGTCCGTGTGTTTAAGCGATTGTGTATAAAATTCAACATCGGATCGTATTAAGTAAACTACTTTTTCATCTAAATCCAAATCTTGCACAACATAGGTTTCAGCTTCATAAAGATAAACTGCTCCAGGATGCAAATCTCGAAAAACATAGCTTTCGTCCTCGACAGTTAAGAGTTGTTCTTTATTATTTAGTCTAAGAATTACTTTATAAGCCTTTGAAGAAAGCGCGGTCAATCCATATTTCTCGTTTGGAAAAAATTCTCCTTTCCAATAATACTTTTCATTTCTTACCATTAGTAAAGATTCAGATATTAATTCTTCAATGCAATCGTCAAATAGCTTCTTTGCCTCTATTCCGAACTTGGAGTATTCAGTACTACCTATTGGTACCTCCTTAGCTGCGCAACATATATGATTTTTTAAAATATATTTATTTTTAAGTGTTATCAGAATTTCTTCTTGAATATTTCCAAAGAGTTGATCATGATTATGAACATAAAATATATCTAAGGGATTTTGCATTGGAATAAATGTCGAAATCGATAAATCTGAACCTCTTCCTGAACGCCCTATTTGCTGCTTAAAGCTAGCAATAGTTCCTGGAAAGCCAGAGCTAATAGTAGCATCTAAGGAACCTATATCAATTCCTAGTTCAAGAGCATTTGTTGAGCTAATTCCTAAAATTTCTTTTCTCTTAAATTTTTCTTCTATTTCTCTCCTTTTATTTTTACTTATACCTGCTCTATAGCTATAAATTTTGTCTTTTAACATGGGTAGAGCCTTTCTTGCCCAAATAGCCTGAAGTTCAGCCATTTTTCTCGATAGAGTAAATGTTAAAGTTTGGATACCTCTTTTATATTTCAGGTGTGAAATAAACAAGTTTTTTGTTTCTTGATGGGCGGATCTGTATTTGCCCGAAACTTTATCGTATGGTAAATCCCATAAAATTACTTTTTTTGCACCAGAAGGAGAATCATCTCTATCCACAACCACAAAATCTTCGCCAATAAGTTTTTCGCAGAACTGTTTAGCATTACTTATAGTAGCACTTGATAAAATCCAAATAGGTTTAGCATCAAATAGATCAAGTATTCTTTTCAATCGTCTTAACAAGAGAGCGAAATTGGAGCCGAAAATTCCCCGATAGATGTGAATTTCATCCAAAACAATAAATCCAAGGTTTTTGCAAAATTTCTGCCACTTCCGCTTAAACCAAGGTAAATAAAAATGCAATCCGAATGGATTAGTTATTATTATATTTGCTTTAGCTAAGATATACCTCTTTTCATTAGGGTTAGTATCGCCGTCGTAAACTCCAATCCTATTTTCTTTAATATTTGTGTCAGTTAGGATTTCTTTTAGTTGAAAGAATTGGTCTCTGGCTAATGCTTTAGTCGGAAAAAGATATAAAGCAGTAGTTTTCTCGTTATTTAAAAGAGCATCTAATACTGGTAAATTGTAACACAAAGATTTTCCACTTGCCGTCGAAGTAACTATTACAGTGTTGTTTCCTTGCCTGATAGAATTTATTGCTTCAGCTTGATGTCTCCATAATCGAATATCCTTATTGCTTAACCATCTCTCAAGCCTTTTTCTTAATGGTTTATCCAGATTTTCAAATCGAGGTTTCAATTCGGGGAGATGTTCGATATGAGATATTTGGCCACAATAAAAATCTTGAGACTTGAGATAGCTAAGAAAATCTTCAAAATCTACCATAAATAGCTCAAGAAAATTAATGAACTATATTAATTAAAAATTTCAAAAGAGGAACGATTTTTTAATTTACCCTTTGCTTAAATTTAAGAAAAAGCATGTAGAACATGACCTTAATTACCTACTAAAATATAAAAATAAGTACCCCTTATTGAGATTAAAATAAATCTATAAAATTGAAGTTTTATTCTGAATATAATGTCAGATTCAGATTGGAAAAAAGTAAATTTTCAAGATTTCATTGATGAATTTAGCAAGAAAATAATTGTTGATAGTTCACCGAATTTACTATACTCAAAGAAGGACAAAGAACATGAAGCGTTGAATTCTTTAATAGCTTTTTTCTTTCTTTCAGGGAGTTTGTTTATTTTTATATCGCTATCTGTAATTTTTAGAGTAGCTGAGATATTCGTGGTTCTTTTTATTGCAGTAATTAGTATCGTTGCTATAGTGGATATAGTATTAATTTTTATTTACTTACGTTCTCACGTTTTAATCAAGCCTTTGGAAAATTGGGTAGAAGTTTATGAAGGAGAAACTCATGGAGCTAATGTTTTTTACTGTTTCACTTATTATCCTGTTTTTTCTGGAAAATGTCATCCAAACCAAGCAAAAAATGTGCTATATAAATTACTTCAAGAAGAACTCTTTAAAAGTAAAATAGATATTGCTCAAATCGAGGTCTACCTGAGTTTAAGTGCAGCAAATACTAACGATTTTAAGGTAATAGGGTACTATTTTCAATACGCAGAAGGAATTCCTTTTAAAAGTGAGAAAATCAACAGGAATACTTGGAGATTCTTCCCAATTGAAAAAACTATTAACAATAATATAGTCGCTACTGCAAATTGGGACCATCAATTTGAATGGAAAGACGATTTGGAGTTAGA
>JAGXNZ010000063.1 GCA_019894655.1 Promethearchaeota archaeon
AATTTGAGCCGAGGACCTCACGGTATCGGCTGACAATACTTCATAGGCAAAAACCTTAGTATGCGATATTGATCTACAGCCGCGCGCTCTGACCAACTGAGCTAAGGGGGGTAAAGTTTCGATATATTTTTTAATTAATCAAATAATATAATTTTTACGATTTTCTTTTAGATGCCATATGAATGAAGAGAATTTATAATTTACAAAAATAAATCTTTTCAATCTTGGTAGATTTTGCAATATGTTCTATTTATAATAAAAATCTAAAATAGCGCAAATTTATTTAAAAAAAATCCTAACTAGATAGTTAATACGATTTAAAAAAATCAAATATGAAGTGAAATTTAATGCGAGAAGAAACCGATTATACGGAAGCTATCGAAACGTACAAGGATGATGCTAATATCATCATTGAACCATGGGGGCGCAGTATCGATCACCTTCGACTAACAATTATCGGAAAAGAAGGAACTCCATACAATAAAGGGAAGTTCATCTTTGAGGTGAAATTCCCAGAAAATTATCCATTTGCTCCTCCATATGCATACGCAGTTACATTGATGTGGCACCCTAATATAGACAGCAGCATACCTCCAGGAAAACTTAATATATGTTTAGATCTGATCAATCCTGACCTTGTTGGCAAGGTAGATGCTTCAACTGGTGCATCTGGATGGACACCTTCAAAAACCTTAACTAATATCGTAGAAGCCTTAAAAGGCATGATGCATGTTGAACCTCCCTTCTTTAACCCTGGAGACCCTCTTAACCACGAGGCGGGTGAGCAATATTTCAGAGCTCAAAAGAAATTTGAAGCTAAAGCCCGATCCTGGACATCCAAGTATGCAATGGATTAAGCAAAATAATGATTTTGGCAATCCTACTTTATTTTTTTTCTGTTAGGAAGAACCAAGTTAAAGATCAAACTGTATTATGCAGTTTAGAAAAAAAAATAAAAAAAAATGTTAAGAATTTAACCTCTTCTCATGTCTGAAATCAATTTCCCAGCAACACCAACATTCTCTGGTGATTGTTCATTAATTACCACCACGATATGATCCCTTGGAATTTTGTAAGCATTTTCTATTGAGTCTGTGATTTCTTTAACTAACACTCTTTTAATTTCAATACTTTCAATTTTAGGTCCATCAATTGTAATATTTGGCATTATTTTGACCTTCATATTTGTTTTATAAAATAAATGTGGAAGATATTATAAGATTATTTCTTCTGAAACTATAATAAAAATATTTATAATTTTAATTAGATTAAAGCAAAATAGTAGTTCTTACCAGATAATGATGTTAAAGAAATCAAAAGGATTAAAGTCAAGATTGATCGAATTGACTAAATTCGATATTAAGGACATAGAAGGTTCATTATCTGAAGATGCAAAGAGGATAATTCCAAAAGTCTTTAAAACGGTCCGGAAAGCGATTTTAACGCATAAAAAGGAGATTGAAAACCTCCCAGAAACCGTTCAGTCTGCCCCTCAAGAGTTTTGGGAAGAAATTATTGTTCAAGCTAAAAAGCTAGGTATAGATCTATTAGGATTTGCTCCCGTAGATGAGGATTTGATGTTTGAGAAAGATCATATTGGTGGAATCGAAGTTTTGTATGAGAACGCAATCGTATTGGGAATGGAGATGGACTACGAAGCTATAGATACGGCACCTAAACCTCCAGCAGGAATTGAATCTCTTAATATTTATGCCGAGTTAGGTGAAGCCACTAATAAATTAACAAATTTTATTCGATCAAAAGGTTATCGAGCAATTGGTTGTCATCCTCTCGGTGGACCAATTCTGTATCCCGCTATGGCAGTAAAAGCTGGTTTAGGTAAAATAGGAAAGCAAGGGCTTTTGATAACGAAAAAATTTGGTCCAAGACAAAGACTTTCTTTGATTTCAGTCAATATTAATAATCTTCCAGAAGAACCTCATGAAGATTTTGTTATTGATAGTTATTGTAATAAATGTAAGAGATGTGTTAATCTGTGTCCTGTGAACGCCATCTACGATGAACCTATCTATAACGAAAATGGAACGGCTACTCGAATTGATGGCGAAAAATGTATCGAATACTTTTACGAAACTACTGGATGCAGTATATGTATAAAGGAGTGTCCTTTTCACAAAATAGGCTATAAAGCTATGTATTACTCTCGATTGTAAACCTATTATACAACTTACTACAAAACCTTAATTTGGATAAAAAATTATCATTAATAATAATAGAGGAAGATTTTTTCGAGCACATGACAACAAAGATACCATTTTCATTTACAGGTAAGAAAGTTATTGTTTTTGACTTGGACGGTACTATTGTAAGATTGGCTGCAGATTGGTATTCGTTATTTAAGGCTTTAATTTCCCGATTTACTGAAAAGTATCAAGAAACTATCAATTTCAATAGTATTTCGGCAATTATGTCTCGAATCGTTGAGAAAGGGGATGAAGAAGAACTTCAACTGAATTTTAACCTTATCCGACAATACGAACTTGAAAATATAACGATTAACGAGCCCATTAAAGAAATAGTTTATTTTGTTAATAATAATGAGCTATTTGGAGTACCTCATAGCGCAAAATTAGCGGTTTTTTCGCTCAATACGCGATCAACCATTCTTAAATCACTTGAAATGGCGGGAATCCTTGGTAAATTTGAATTTTTTGTAGGGCGAGAAGACGTTAGGAAATGGAAACCGGAACCAGATGGTTTACTTAAAATAATAGACTATTTCAAAGTTAGCTCTGAAGAAATGATCTATTTTGGCGATTCAGAAAAAGATATATTAGCTGGAGCTAATGCTGGTGTAGAGTCATATTATATCGACACTCTCATTAATCACGTAAGAATCATAAGAAAATTATAACAATCATGATTAGAGTTTACATAAAGGAATAACACTTTTTACATAAAAGTAATAATCACGTTGTATTTTTTAATTTCTGATTCTACTTTTGCCTTTCCAAGTGGAGTAAGAGATATTATATCGTTGCTTTTTATTTTTAGTGCCGTTAGCTTTATAGTTGGATCCTTGAATTCACCACTCATATAAGGATTCCAATACATCTCTTTATTGACTGGATTAGTGATCATCCATAAAATGGGTTCTAAATCATAACCTGATATTCTCATAGCTTTGAAAATATAACCTATATCAGCATCAAAAGGAACAACTAGTTGTACATTTTCCTCACCTTCAATATTTCCACACGCTAAACAATCTTCCCGTTTGGTAATATATAAATGATCAAATTGGCCATAAACGCCATTATAATTAACATAAGGAGGATCCATGGGTGGACCGATATTTCTTCCATGTAATCGAAACAACAATTTTAATGCTTCTTGGGATTGAATGCTAGAAATTATAGAACTTACTGATTGAATTGCCGCAATTTTGTTACCTAAAATGTTTTCCATTTCTTCAAATTTATAATCATCTCCGAAAGTTTCTTTAATATTTTCTTTCCACTCTGTTATTTCTTCTGGCGTAAGCGCTTCTAACTTTTCTTCAGAAACATTCTCATTGAAAACTCTGCTCCTTAAACCCTCCAATTCTTTTTGAGCTAAAGCCATTAATTTTACCACGTCGTCATCAACATTCATATCAGGGTTAAAACCGTATTCTTTTTCGAAAATCACTTCAGCT
>JAGXNZ010000376.1 GCA_019894655.1 Promethearchaeota archaeon
GAGATTTATATTTTAAGTGGTAGGGGTAAGTTTTACAACGATTCTGGAACAGAAGAAATCGTTGAAAATGGAGATGTAATTTATATTTCCCCAAATGAGAAGCATGGAATAGCAAATATTGGTAAAACTGATTTTATTTTTTTATGTTCAGTTCCATATCTTAATGAATAAAATTCTAATAGGATTATAATTCTTTATTTTTCTTTTTCTTCGTTGTCTTCGATTTGTGTTGCACACTTACCAATGGCAACAACAGAATCTTTAGCGTAAAGTTTTATTACTCTAACTCCCTTGGCTTTTCTATGAGTTATTCTTATCGAGTCCACGGGTACTCTAATAACTTGCCCTTGCTCCGTACCTATCAAAATATCCATAAGTTTTGCAATTTTAATCGCAATAACTTTATCTTTTTTTATGGGATCTAATGTTATATTTTTAACGCCCTTTGCCGCACGTCCCGTTTTTCGATATTCCTTGAGGAATGTTCTTTGTCCATAACCCTTTTCAGTTAAGGTCAAAATTATATTATCGTCAGTAACAAGTAAACTCTCAATAACTTCGTCTCCTTCCCTTAACTCGGCTCCCTTCACACCCATTGATGTTCTTCCTAATTCTCGTAGTTCCGATTCGTCGAATCTGACCGCATAACCCAACTTAGTTGCGATAAAAATATCTTGGAGCTCGTTTGAAAGTCTTTTCACACTTATTAATTCATCATCTGGTCTTATCCGTTGAGCTCTAACACCTGTGCTCTTAAATTTCGAAAATAATCTTAAGGGACTTTTCTTAATGATTCCGTTTTTCGTGGTCATTATGAGCATTTCGTTAGTATTAAAATTATGTATAGGGATCATCTCGGATATTCTTTCTCCTTCTTGTAGGGGAATCAGATTAATAATAGGTTTTCCTCTAGCAGTGCGTTGCTGTAATAGGATTTCAAAACATTTTAATGAATAAACTCGACCTTTAGAAGTAAAAATTAGGATTGTGTCATGGGTAGAGCAAACAAAAAGATCGTCTATAATATCCTCTTCGCGAATTGTCATTCCTTTTTTTCCGCGTCCACCCCGTCCTTGAGAACGATAATCTTCAACCGATATTCTTTTTATGTACTGATTTTTAGTAAAAATTACCATTGTAGGTTCTTTTTTAACTAAGTCTTGCTTTACAATTTCCCTTCTATCTTCTTGATCTATAATTTCGATTCTTGTCTTTCTTTCATCCCCGTATTTCTTGCTTAATTCTGTTAATTCTTGCTTAATCATATCTAACTGAATCTTTTTGCTCTCCAAAATCTTTTCAAATTCTTTAATGCTTTCATTTAGTGATTGTTCTTCATCAACTAATTTTTGTTGCTCTAAATTAGTTAATCGGGACAAAGGCATACTCAATATGGCTTGGACTTGAATATCACTTAACGAATATGCCTTTTTTAACTTCTCCTTCGCATCGTTTGTATCTTTAGCACTTTTAATAATTTTGACGATGTCATCTATGTTATTTAAAGCGATTAGAAGACCCTCAACCTTATGGAGCCTAGCTTTAGCTTTCTTAAGGAAAAATTGAGTCCGTTTAGAAATAACTTTAAGACGGTGGTCTACATATTCATCGATTAATTCTTTCAAATTTAGGATTTTAGGTTGTTTACCTTCATTGATTAGCACTAAATTGCTTATGCTAATTGTTGTTCGGAGCCTAGTTCTTTTAAATAGAATATTTTTAATTATAACGGGTTGAGCATTTTTAGATAATTCTATTACAACTCGCATCCCCTTTCTATCTGATTCGTCTCTCAAATCTCGAACATCCTTGAGAATTCCATCTTTTATTAGCTTGGCAATAGATTCTATAAGTACTGTTTTATTCACTAAATAAGGAATCTCAGTAATAATCAAGCGATTTTTATTCTCTTTGGTTTCAAGCTCAACCGTCCCTCTTAATGTTAGATTTCCGGTACCGGTTGTGTACGCAGTATAAATACCATTTGTATCAGTAATACTTCCTCCTGTCGGAAAGTCCGGTCCTTTTATAATTTCCATAAGCTCCTCAACCGATATCAGAGGATTATCAACCGCGGCATTAATTCCATCACAGATTTCCACTAAATTATGAGGGGGCATTGAAGTAGCCATACCTACTGCGATTCCTTTTGTGCCATTGATTAACATATTTGGAAGTTTAGCGGGTAGAAATATTGGCTCTTGTAGACTATCATCAAAGTTTGGTTGAAAGTCTACTGTTTCATTATCTAAATCTTCTATCAGTTCGTTAGATATTTGTGCTAATCTCGCTTCAGTATATCGCATAGCAGCGGGAGGATCTCCATCAATCGATCCGAAATTCCCTTGAGGATGTATTAAAGGATATCTTAAAGAAAAGTCTTGCGCCATGCGAACTAAACTGTTATAAACAGCAGCATCTCCGTGAGGATGGTACTTTCCCATACATTCGCCTACGATCCTCGCAGATTTCACATGAGGTTGATTGTAGAAGTTATTATTATCCGCCATTGCGTAGATTATTCTCCGATGAACAGGTTTGAGTCCATCCCGTACGTCAGGAATGGCACGTCCAACAACAACTGACATAGCATAATCTATATAACTACTCTTCATTTCTTCTTTTAATTCAACCTCTTCAATATTTTCTGTAGTCATAATCACAACCTAATTTTTAAATAAACAGATAAAAGAACAAAATTAAATGTCTAAAACATTAACCTCATCAAAATTGGAGAAAATGTATTTTTTACGGGATAAAACCTCTTTACCCATCAATTTTGTAAAGATTAAATCATTTTCGATATAATTTTCGTATGTAACCTTCTTTAAAGTCCGAGTTTCTTTATTCATTGTCGTGTCATATAATTCTTCAGGGTTCATTTCACCCAAACCCTTATATCTTTGGACTTTTATAGAACTTGAATCACTGAAATTGTGTTTCGTTTTAATTTCTTGCATAAAATTATCTTTTTCATTGTCCGAAAAAACATATTTCTTAGACTTTTTATATGATACTTTGTAGAGAGGAGGAACAGCAATATAAAGAAATCCTCCATCTATTAAAGCTCGCATGTATCTGAAGAAAAAAGTAAGTAAAAGCGTCTCGATGTGAAATCCATCAATATCTGCATCGCACATCACAATAACTTTATGATATCTTAACTTACTTAAATCAAAATCTTTCTCAGATTCCTCAATTTCGCCATTTTCTCCATTTTCATTTTCAGAATCATTAACACCATTGAATTCTTGGATTCCAACCCCTAATGCTTTAATAATTGAGCGTATTTCATTATTTTGCAGGATTTTATCGATACGTGCTTTTTCTACATTTAATATTTTTCCTCTTAAAGGTAGTATTGCTTGATAACCTCGATCTCTTCCTTGTTTTGCTGAACCTCCTGCTGAATTACCTTCAACTATAAAAATTTCACATTCTTTTGGATCATTTGACGAGCAATCAGCTAGTTTACCAGGCATTCTCGCGCTATCCAATACGGATTTTCTGCGGATCAATAATCTCGCTTTTTGGGCAGCTTCTCTTGCCAATTTTGCATTAATTGTTTTTAATACTATTTTTTTAGCTACTTGGGGGTGTTCTTCTAAGTATTGAGTCAATTTA
>JAGXNZ010000377.1 GCA_019894655.1 Promethearchaeota archaeon
ACCCTGTTTGAAATAAATTCTCCAATACATAGAAGCAACATTTCTTCAATTTTTTTTTCTAAATTTATAATTAATCACCTAAAAAATTTCAATAATTCTTAGCCTAAATTAAATTATTTTGTGACAAGACATAAAAATGAATAAAAAAAAAAAGATTTGCTTTATTTTTAATTTACTCTGGTGGTTTGAGTCCTAAAATATCCATTGCTTCGAAAATTGAAGACATCGTTTCAACCTCATATTTGTAGCCTTCAATACCTTGTGCTACAAAAATTAGGAATTTATGCAATCGGGCAGTATATTCTTTAAGTTTTCCTTCTTTAACTTCATATGCGCTTATTACTTTGTAACCTTCTTTAGTTGCAGAGATCGCATTATTTAGGAGCTGTTTAGAAAGGGATTTATCCTCTGGAAACTTTTTTGAAGTTTCAATGAACATTTTCCCTGCTTCAGAGGCTTTAGCATGAGGAAACCATGCTGTAACCATAACTATTACCATCTATATCACCTTAAATAGCTTATATTTTATTAGATTCGCATCATTTTTTGACAAAAATGACAAATTTATTATATTACACATATATATAAAAATATTACTGAAATCTAATTTTTTGCTGGTGAGGCATAACAATAATCACATTTATGCTTACATCTAAAAATCCCTGTATATCCTCCAATATCCCTTGATTTTGTACAACCACACTCTTTTCTCTGACCCGTATCTTTAGCTTTTGAAACAGATTCTCCAATAATTTGTTCAATCCTTTTTCCATCAATACAATGAGCTTGTTCTATCCCATTTATCGTGATTATATCAGGTTGACAACATGCTTTCATTACTATATTATTCTTGTCGCATATTATATTTAATTTTTTGAGAATTTCTTTCTTTTCGTCGAAATTAGGGTCTATTGGAATAAAATTCCTTGCTCTCATTCTCTTTTCTACTTTAGAATAAATAGTTGCAAAGGAAAAAATCATTTCTTTTAATCCTAGTGAAGAAATCTTTTCAATAATATATTCAAATTTATCTAAATTATTCTTGATTTTATCTGAATTTTTTAATTTATAATATATAATTGGATCGTATCTATAAGTAACAGCTGAAGTGCCGAACTCATCTACAAGCCATTTTAATTGTTTTAATCTTTTATCCAATGAAATTTCTACATTTTTTTCTAATTCTGATGGTGAATTAATCGTAAATTGAAAACAGTGGCCTTTATATATATTGAAAACTTCCGGTTTATTCTGATATAATTGAATCCAATTATCAAAGTTTTTAGACCACCACATCCAACATTTAACATCTTCAGGTTTTAGGGAGATTCGGGAGATTTGAGAAGGATAAAATGGATTAGCAACATCCACAAATCCTTTTTGAATTTTATCTATTACCCAATCCATTAAAAAAGCTGGAATATCCGTGCGACGTGAACAAGAAATTATTTGAGATCTAACAGTTTTTAAAGGTTTATTCATGAGTTTGTTCAAAATCCTTTTAATTCTTCAACTCTTAAAGGGTCTTTATGGGATATAAATCTTCATTGCTTCAATAAAAAGTTCTTGCTGATCCTTTAGCGGAAGTTTCTGATCAATCCTAATTATATCTTTTTCACTTAGACTCTCATTGAAATATTTATTTACCAATAATTCTTGATAAATCAATAAATGTGGATTAGTGAAAATCTTCCCTTGATCTTTTTCTTTTCTAAGTAGTTCTCTAAATTCAGGATCAAGCCAAACCTTGAAAGGACCTGGACTATGTTCTGCTTTGTGTGCTATATTGAATTGATTTTTTAAAGTTTGTATGACTTCATAAACAGTTTTGCAAATTGTGTGAATTTTGTCTTTGTTTTCTTTGTAAAAATATTCAATTGGAACTGGTAGACGCAAGTGTAATAATAAACCCTTTCCTCGCCTAAAATTTATATGACCATAGCCAAATATAATCTTTTGGAACCCATTTCTTTCAAAAATATCATTTATTGAAGATAGTATTTCGGGTAAGTGTTTAGGAGGACTTAAAACATCCTCAAATCCAGGAAATGCAATATAATCAGATGATTTATCTGAAGTTTGGACTAATAAAGCATATGTAGAACGTTCTTTAAGATAATCATCAAATTCATCATTATTTAACCATTCTTTTGAACATCTTGTATTTTTCTCCATAATTTTTACAAATGATTCAGCTTCAATGAGGGATCCTTGAATAAGAGTTGCCCATTTTATAGTTTCACTCAAATTTGCGAATTTACCCGGAAGTTTAAATGGAGAAATCACAAATTCACTAACCAATGGAAAGATTTTATCATCTAATACTTGTTGTAAACCATTAAATGCTGAATTTATATCTTCTCCAAATATAATTACCTGACTAAGGTTTTCGTCTGGTTGATATAATTTGAAAGTAGCGTTTAATACAATGCCAAAATAACCATTACCTCTTACAATTTTATTAAAATTAGGGTCTTTCTTGAAAAATTTTGTACATTTTCCATCTGGAGTCATTATTCGAACATCTTCCAACCAATCTAAGACTGAACCAAGTTTCCCAGAAGTTACACCACTAGCATCCGTTGAAATAATTCCTCCGATCCGAACAGGTAACTTGAATGAACTAGCAGGTTGAATTGGAAATATATATTTCCCTTTACTTAACCTTGGGACAATTTTAATTAAATCAGAGACCAAAACACCTTGGGCAACATTAAGTAATCCTTTCTCTAAATCGACAGAATATTCAATAGTTTCTGATTGAAGGTCAGCTAGATCAACGATTATTCCGAAATTAGCATATGCACCTGATAACCCTGTTTTCCCTCCAGCAAAAGTTATTGGTATTTCATACTTATTTGAAGTTTTTACAATATTAGCCAACTGGTGTTCAGTTAAAGGTCGAAAAATGATATAAGGATTAATATGTAATAAAGAGGTATCTTTAATAGCACCACCTTCTATAAAATTATCAACTAACATAAAATTTCCGGAATTAGTTGGAGTATTTTGAGGATTTGATAATGCAATACTAATTAATTCTTGCTTTATGAAACCTAACTCTTCCATTTCATTAATAAAATCAATCCAATTAAATTTCTGATTTAACTTTAAAATCAAATCGCTACGATTCATTATATTCTCTACATAAGAATAAGTATTTACTATTAAAAACAATTTTTAAATAGTGTTATATTAAATATTCTATGATTCCAACGATTGAATGGACTGAGGATAATAAAGTCAAGATGATTGATCAAACGATTTTACCTCATGAACTTAAATTCTTATTATTTGATAATTATAGGGATGTTGCTACGTCTATTAAAATAATGAACATTCGTGGTGCACCAGCTATTGGTGCAGCTGCTGCAATGGGAATGGCACTTGCTACTATTGAATATAAATCTCTTCCTAAAGAAAGATTTATTGAAAAGATGGAAGAAGCGGCAAACTTAATTCGAAGTACAAGACCTACTGCTTCTAATCTATTCTGGGCCGTAAATCGTATTTGGAAAATAATTGAAACTTACCCGGATGAGCCTAGTCAACTGTCTGAATTAGTTATAGAAGAAGCTAAGATTATGGCTCAAGAAGATATTACCGTAAATAAAAATATTGGCAAATTTGGCGCGGAATTATTAAAGGATGGTGATACAGTCCTGACACATTGTAATGCGGGCTCCTTAGCTACCGTTCAGTATGGTACTGCCTTAGCTCCAGTTCGATCTGCCATAAAACAAGGTAAAAAAATTAATGTGATTGCAGATGAAACTCGACCAAGATTACAAGGGGCAAGATTAACTGCTTATGAATGTCAGTATGATAAAATTCCTGTGAAAGTTATCTCTGATAACTCGTCTGGTTTATTAATGCGTCTTGGAAAAGTTGATAAAGTAATTGTAGGGACAGATAGAGTCTCATCTGATGCCGTGTTTAATAAGATTGGTACGTATTTAGTTGCTCTAGCTGCGAAAGATAATGATATTCCTTTCTATGTTGCAGCTCCAACCTCAACTCTTTCTCTTCAGGATACCGTAGATGATGTAACAATTGAACAACGAGATGCTACAGAAGTAAGTAATGTACTAGGTAAAGTTCAAATCGTCCCAGAAGGTATAGAATGCTTAAATTATGCTTTTGACATCACTCCATTTCGTTTGGTTAGCGGAATAATAACGGAAGATGGTGTTTTCACCCCTGAAGAAATGCTTTCAAAATATAAGAAATAATTTAAAGTGCTTTAACTTTTGATCTTTATTGATTATTAGTGAGAAACGATGAAATTAGTAGGTCAAAAATCAACGAAAAAGGAATCCTTATATAAAATTTTTATATACGGAATGGTTGAATTTTTTTGCTTCAGTTTATATTTCATAGTATCAGGATTAGAGGGAAATTTCAACTGGACTGTTGAACAGTTGACATCAACGGCAGCAGGAATGGCAATTCAAACAATAATGTTAATTGCAACTATTTTTGGATTTATTGTAGCTATTCAAATCATCGTATATATTCTTTTAAATGTTACACATTCAGATTAGGAATTGAAAGATTGAATAATACTTTCAAAAATGCCTTTTAATTGTATTAAATTTTTCACTTTAGATATATTTCTCCTAATACTTGTCGATTCTTTTATATTTTTTGTTAACCATATAGAATTTCGATATAGTTCTGTAAATTTGAATATCTCTTTGTCATATTTAATGGGACTATTTTCATCTAAAAAATCATCAATACACTCTTCATAAAGTTTAATGA
>JAGXNZ010000378.1 GCA_019894655.1 Promethearchaeota archaeon
AAATATTTGTTTTAAAAAAATTTGATAAAAATTAGGAAGAGAAAAAATTAATCCAAAACAACCAAAAAAAGCTAAAGATTCAGAACTATTTAATTTTATTATTAAACTCATTTTCAAAGATTATTTTTTCCAAAAAACATCAGCTTCTTTTTCCAACTTTTCCAGCCTATCATAATAGTCTGGAAATTCATTTAAATGTGCTAATGCAATTTTCCCAGTCATCAATAAATCATCATTTGTAACATTTGTTCCAGGATCTCTTGTTCCATGTTCTAATTCCACATTTATTCCCATTCTAAACTGTTTTAAATCGAATTTATCCCACTTAATACCTAATGTTTCTCCAACTTCTTTTGCTTCATCCTCAGAGAATTCTTTTTTTACTTCCATTAAAACCACCCCTTTCTTTTAAAATATCTTATCATGAATCCAGCAAATAGCAACATGAGTAAAATCATAAGCCAAAAACCAAAAGGAATATGCTGTCCTGGCAATATGTCAAAATTAGTTCCGAAGATTCCAGATATAATCCCCAAAGGTAATGCAATTGTTGCAATAATGCTTAAAGTTTTCATTACTTCATTCATATTATTAGACACAGCAGACATATAAGCATCAAATGTGCTGCCAATTGCTTCCCTATAATTATCAATGGTATCTGCAACTTTTATGGAATGGTCATAGATATCCCTGAAATATGGAATTGCTTTTTTTGAAATGAATTTATTATCATTTTTCGTAAGAAATGATATTTTTTCCCGTTGTGGTAATGCTAATTTTTTTATTGATACTATTTGCCTCTTCAACTTGAGAATATGAGTCATAATCTCAGGTCTTGTCTTTTTAGTTATTTCATCTTCTATATCTTCAATTTGATCATCAATTTTTTCTAGTACTGGAAAATAATTGTCAATTTCGCCATCTAATAATTTATGAAATAAAAATTCATTTCCCTTTTTGAAAATATTTTCTAATTTTTCCTTATTACTTTTCAATAAATTATATGATTCAATCTCGCTCTTATGATTGGTAATTAAAAAATTAGCCCCAATAATAAAATCCAATTCTACCATTTGAATATTCTTTTCCTTTTTAATTCCATAAAAAACACAAAGTAAATAATTTGGAAATTCTTCAATCTTAATCCTTATATTAGAATTAAATAAATCCTCTGCTGTTAAGGTGTGCAAATCAAATGATTTTTGTATAATATCTCTTTCCTCTGGTGTTATAGAAGTTATATCAATCCATAACTGTTTATTCTTAATTTTATTCAAATCTGTAAGTTTGGCTTTCTTTAAGCCATTGTCAAAATATAGTAAATCAAGCATATTACCTAAGAATATACTTAAAAATGTATAAATCTTTCTATTCTAAAAAGAATTTCCCCTAATTATTGGTTCTTAAAGTAACGCATACACTCTTTAGATAGAACTGAACTCCCCCAAGTGCTACGCACATATAGACTCGCTACGCTCGAATTAATTAGAACTTAAACACAACTCTACGCACTTCGTGCTTGTCTCGAGTCCACTTCGTAGACCACTCGAGAATATAACAGCAATTAATCGGCTCCGCAACATGTTGCTCCGCCCAAATTCTTTCACTTCGTTCGAGAACTTCGATTAATTGCCAAGTTATGTCTAATTTTTATATTTGAGAAAAGAGAAAAAGAAAAGCCAGTTTAATCATATTTTTTGCTTGCTCTAAAAAAGAATATTGCTTCTAAAATGCATGTAGCAATTCCAGTTAAAGGAATTAATAATAAAAATATTATACTAGCAAAGAAAATGCCATTAATTATATACATAACACCAATTGCAGTTATTATTCCTCCAAAAACATTTTTTAATTTAAAGATAGCAATACCTGTTATTAATTCAATAATTCCTAATAATACCAAGAAAACTAATCCAAACATTGAATCACTTTTGATTGTAAGAATTGCATATATGTTAAATAGAACAGCTGCAATTAAACTAATATACATCATAATTTCTAAAAATTTTAATTTGTTTAACTTTGCAATTCTTACATATCCTAAGACTATTAGAAATGCTACTAATAATCCTATTGCTGTTACAATGATTGAAAGAACATGAATTGTTTGGTTTTCAGGCATCGTCTCTAATAATAATCCTAACACACAACTAGGAATTAAAATTATTGCACCGATTATTGCTGCCCATGCAGAGATTTTTAAGTTCATAATTTTAAATTAGATTAATTAGTATATAAGGTTTGCTTTTTTTGGGGCTTTTCTTTTTCTTAATTTTACACTCACTTCGTTCGAAATTTAATATAATTCTCAAATATAAAAACTTGCTCCGTTTCACTCCGCACCCCGCTGCGCTCTCCTCCTTTCAGTCGTCGGGAGACATAACAGCAATTGCCAAGTTAAACTCAATAAAAAAATCGGCTAATTTGTAGAAGGGTTTGAGGTTTTTTAGGTTGCGGGTAGAAACATTTATATGCTTGAGATACTACTTATTATCTATGATCGAATTAAACAAATGGCTTACAAGAAAAACTGGTATCTTGTTGATAATTATTGGAGTAGCAATGCAATTCATAAATATTATCACCTATGGATATTGGGGGATAGATATTGACATATTTGGTGCACTTATTCTTATTATTGGATTAGTAATTATGATAGTGAGGTGGAAGCATTAACATGAATTGGAAGATTTAAGTGATATAACCTCAAACCCTCATTCTTTTAACTAATTGTGCTTCGCACTTTAAATCTGTATGAGTTAAAGGATTATTTTCCCCAGTGTTCATCAGCTTCTTTTTCTAATTTCTCTAATCTATCATAATAGTCTGGAAACTCATTCAGATGAGCTCTTGCTATCTTGCCAGTCATGATTGGATCATCATTTGTCACATTGGTCTCAGGATCTCTTTTACCGTGTTCCAATTCAACCTTCAATCCCATTCTGAATTGGTCAACATCAAACTTATCCCATTTTACGCCAAGTTTTTCTCCGACTTCCTTTGCTTCTTTTTCAGTGAATGATTTTCTTATCTTATATGTATCAAAAAT
>JAGXNZ010000064.1 GCA_019894655.1 Promethearchaeota archaeon
CATCCACCATATACGGTTGAAGAGCCTTATTTTTCTTTGCATGATAGAGATTCAATTCCTGAACCAATACCGCCTAAACTCGATGATAAACCCAAGTTCATGCAACTAATGCACGAAAGATATGGTTTAGATAAATTAAATAGTGAAGATTTCAAGGAAATCATTGCCACATATTATGGAATGATCAGTCGTGTTGATCATCTATTTGGTCTTGTTATTGATAAGCTAAAAGAAATTGGAGAGTATAATAAAAGCGTAATTTTCATGTTTGCTGATCATGGAGATTATACAGGCGATTACGGATTAACTGAGAAATGGCCAAACGCTTTCCAAGATTGTCTCATTAATGTACCATTGATAATAAAAACTCCAGATTCTCACCCAAAAAATAAAATAATCGAGGAATTAGTCCAAACTATTGACATTTTTCCCACTGCACTAAGGATTGCGAATATAACAACACCCTATACTCATTTCGGCATGGATTTAATACCTTTGATTAATAATGAAATAGATGCTATTCGGCAGGCTGTATTTGCAGAAGGAGGATACAATCCTCGAGAACCACAATGCTTTGAACCGGTAGTCCCTGAACCTGATGTTCCTGGATTAGGAATTTATTACGATAAAACTAATATTCCAAAGGAAGATCTTTCAACAGTTGCCCGTTCTGCTATGATTCGCAATAAAAATTGGAAATTAGTTATTCGAGATAAAGATATGGAAGAATTATATGATTTAATCAATGATCCCCAAGAATATTATAATTTAATAGACTTAAAAGAGCATGATGTAATAAAAACAAAACTGAAAGAAAAATTATTACGATGGTATCTTCAAACTAGCGATAATGCAAATTGGAAACGTGAAAGGAACATTTAAATAATTGGTTCAATAAGGTTTTTACAAAAATCTCGTGTTTAATATTAAAAAATAAAATATTAAATAGGTTCTCGATAAAATTATATCCAACAAATTAATATTAACTGAAAAGTGATAAAATTTGAAAGAAAAAGATAGAATACATTCCTTTTCAGGACATTTACTGTATTCGTTAGCTGCGATTCCAAGTTCATTACATTACAGTATGATCCAATCATTTTTAGTATTTTTTTATACTCTTGTAGCTGGATTATCGCTTGGTTCAGCCGGATTACTATTGGTAATATATGGTATCTGGAACGCCGTTAACGACCCACTAATAGGATATTATATGGATAGATGGAAATTCAAAAAATGGGGTCGACGTATTCCTTATATTGTAATTGGAATACTTCCATTTACTATTGGTTTCATGTTTTTATGGTGGGTTCCATGGACAGACCAAATGGGAATTTTCTTACACGGTTTGATAATGTTATTTTTATTCGATTTCGGTTTCACCCTGGCAATGACCGCATGGTCAGCATTATATATAGAAATATATGAAGATGAAAAAGAACGCGCATCGGTAGTGGCAATTAAAGACTTGCTTGCTTTTCTGTCAGCAATGATTGGGATAATTTTACCTCCTTTATTAGCAGATGCTATGGGATGGCCTATAGTAGGTATAATATTTGGTGCTTTAATACCGGTTACCATGTTATTGTCTCTTTTAGGTACAAAGGAAAGGAAGGAATATCAAATCGATGAACCACTCCCTATTTTAACGGCATTTAAAGAAACTTTAACAAATATTCCATTTCTAAATATTACATTGACCTACTCACTAATAGATTTCTTTACTGGATTAACGCTAACCGTTCTCCCATTATATGCCAGATTTATTCTTAACATGGATGAAGGACTTGTGGGATTTGCAGCAATAGGAATTGCCTTAGGGATTCTAACAAGCGTCTTATTCTGGAAATGGATTTATGCCAAAAAAGGTCCAAAGTATGGATTATTGCTCTCGATTGGAATTTTTACGATTGGAATTTGTCCTTTATTCCTTGTAGATAATTTTCCTCTCCTAGTTATTCTTACAATAATTCCAGGATTTGGAGCAGGGGGTATGTTAATGACTGAACCAGCTATGAGTGCTGCAATAGATTCAGACGAGTTGAAGACGGGCAAAAGACGAGAAGCCACATTTATGGGGGTTTTAACTTTTGTAGCAAGACTATCAATGGTTTTTTCAGGTTTAACATTGATAATCGTACAAGTTTTAACGGGGTTTGATTCAGAAGCCATCACACAACCCCCACTCGCTAAAATAGGATTAAGAGCATTAGTATCACTTGTTCCAGTTATAGGTGGTTTATTTGCTTTGCTAGTGTTTAAGTTTTTCCCACTTAACTACGATAAATTCATAGAACAACAAAAAAAGTTGAGCGAACTTCACGAAGAACGCTTGACTAAATTAAAGAATTTATAAATATTTTTTATTTTTTTATTTATTATTTCTAAAAATAAGACTCAAAAGAAGGAGAAAGATGAAAGATACTTAAGAAATTAAAGATCTCATAAATTTTGAAAGCTTTCTAAAAATAAATTAAGAAAAAAACAAACTGGTTGACAATGTTAAAAGATAATTTGATAGCAGAATGAGTTTAAATTTTTAATACCCATGAACACTTTGGTGATGTAGGGAATTATTATTCCGAAAAACCAATGATTGATTTACCAAAAGTTTTCAACGGAGCTTACATGCATATACCAAGACATTTTAAGGAAATGTGTGAAACGCTACAAAAAAGGATCGCCCAAAACTTCTGAATTTTAAAGAATAGAAATAATTGAAATTTGGACTTAGTAAGGTTTATAAATAATTTTTACCATTCAAATTACATGCCAGCTTCAGCACATTTTGGAATAGGATTAGCAGCCAAACGATTTTTTCCTAAAATACCCCTCTGGGCTTTATTAATAAGTGTAATGGCTATTGATATTTTATCGTTTATTTTTATATTCGCATTATGGCCCTCTCATGGTCTTTTCATGGCGGTGGTCTGGTCTGCGAGTGCAATGTTGATTACCGCACTCATTACAGCCTTTCTAAAATCTAAAAAAGAACAAGATAAAAATATGACTTCAGCATTATGGAACATAGAAATCCTTTACACAAGCATGATTATCGGACTTCTTGTTTTCAGTCATTGGGTTTTAGATCTCATCGGATGGCCAATGACGGTTATAAATCCTGACGCTACTGGAGTACCACTTCTCTTTGATGATTCTGTCTGGATAGGACTTGGTGTATATACCACTTGGTTTGGAGCACTAACAATGGATATTGGAGTATTCGTTGCTGGACTCGCAATTTATCTGCATTATGAAATGAAAATCAAAACAAAAAAAGTTATCGATAAAAGATCTCCGATGGAATAAGATATTATATCTTAAACCCCTTTTTTTATAAGATTAAACTTCGTTGAAAAGTTAATTTAATATGAAAAAGCAATTCATTGAATATAAAGAGAAAAAATACTTCATGATAAAGAATGATGAAGATTCTTCAGG
>JAGXNZ010000379.1 GCA_019894655.1 Promethearchaeota archaeon
GTACCACACTGTATACATTGCCAGATATTCGACCTTCTTTCTATATCTTTAAAAAAGTCTTTATCGAAATCTTCATCTGTCATAAATTCTCGGTGATTTTCTTTTGTTTCTGCCATTTTTTCCACCATTTTATTAACTTGAATAAAAAAAAAAAAAAATTTTAAAATTTTATTTACATTGAGACTATTTTTGCATTTGCACTCATCTCTAAGAATCCAGCAGCTCCGATAGGATCTTCAACAAAGTCCCACATTTCTTCCCTTTTAATACCCATTAAATCCATTGTCATTTGACAAGGATAGAGTTTCACGTTTCCGTTTTCTACAGCTTCTTTAATCATTCCCCATGGGTCTTCCATTCCGAACTTCGCTAACTTTTTTCTAAACATCATAGCAGCCATTCCTTTCATACCGGTGAACATACCTGCTGCTTTAGGCTTGAATTTCCTTCTTAAAAGATGCAAACCCCAAAATGTAAAGAAAAAGTTCATCTTGATATCCATTGCGTCTCCTGTTGTGCCGAGAATTAATGCCATCCCAAACTTTTCGAAAGATCTATCGCTTACAATAAAACTAATATCTTCTGCCATTTTATTCACTTTTTTTGTTTTTTTTTTTTGTTTATTTAAATTTTTATTTCATTTATATTCCAAAATTGTGTAATATTTTATTACCTTAATTTTCAAAAAATCAATTTTGATTTCCTGGACTTTTTACATCCAAGATATTATCTTTGGTGTTATGTCTAAAATATCTATTAGATCGTCATATCCAATAGGCTTAACCTTATCGTGTATGTTCTCAAGGGCTATACCGCGAGCCTGTAAATCTGGGATCATCGCATAAATGTTAATATTCATGTTGAGCAGTTCTTCCATCTTCTCTGGAATTTTACCTTTTTTGTTAATTCCAATTACTCCGTCGTGAATTAATACTAATCCAATCTGCGAACCTTTGTTAATTTGTGCATTTAATATTGGTAGTAAGCGCCCTAAATGCGTCCCTGTCATCTCACTATATCCAAATAAATACAATACATTTCTATTTTCAGCCACTTTTTATTCTCCTCCGTTAAAATCTAAAACTCGTATCAGCGTTTTCAATTAAATCAACAACTTCGTCGATGGTGATAATCTTCAAATTTTCGTATTCAACTAAATCATCGGTGCTCATTCCAGCGTCTACCAAAGCTGTGTCCACTACGTAAAGTTCTAAGTCCGATAGGTCTGCGATTTCCATAACTTCGTCTAACGGGTCCATTCCAATTGCCTCTGGTTTGGCGTTTTTGTTGAGTAAATATACGGCATCTCCCGTAAATACGATTTGACAGTTAACATATTCTCCAAGCGCTACGAATCCCGAACCAATGCGAATTGCTTCCAAAGCGGAATTTTTGCCCATTGGTGATTGATCAGTTATTATTACTACAGATTCTATCATTCTGTTTATCCCCCCGTGCCAAATACTATTATTTTATCGGATTCTACAGCCCAATTAGAAAAATCGCCTAATCCCTCTTCGGCTGCTCCCTCAATGAAATTCGATTCATTTAAACCAGTTAAACTTACCCAGGTTGAACAACCTGCTACTGGAATATTATTATCAATCGTAAATTTCTCCAATTTTTTAGGAATATCTCTTATAGACGAGCCACAACTAATATCTCCCTTAATGTTGTAAACGCCAGTTCCAAAGAAAAAAAATCCCTTAATTGTGTGCCCCTTTTTTATCAAGGATTTGCACATTTCTATTAACGAATCGCTCGCTTCAAATTTATACGGTTCAGTACTAATAAAAAAAGAATAAGTTGTCATCGTTAACCACTTTTCTCGTAAGTCTAAGGTTTAAGCTTTTTTAATCGTAAAGGTTATATGTTCGTTATCTTCTTTAGTCTCGACAATCGTATCCCCGGTCTTTTTGATAAGAGCAGGTATGTCTTTTAAGGCTCCTTTGTCGTCGACAATTAATTCAAGAGTTTGTCTTGCACTCATTTTCTTTAATTCCTTCTTAGTCATGAGAACAGGCATAGGGCACTTTTTTCCGACTGCATTAAGTAATATATCTGCCATTTTTTTTCAACTTTTTTAGATATTTTGTTTATTTTTTTTTGTTAGATACCAAATATTGTTTAAAATTGGTATTCTTTGTAGAGATAAAATGTACGCATATATTTAAATCATAGTTTTTTTGTTTATAATCGTTGCATTTAACTATAAAAAAAAACTAAATTGATCATCAAATGTAGTGAAAAAAATTATAAGTAAGCGTTCACTATATTAAAATTGAGAATTAAAATTTGGAGTTTTGTCAATGGCAACAAATGGTATCAAACAATTCGAAATAGACGAGATTGATAGAGAAATTTTAGATTTATTGCAGAATGATGGAAAAATAACGATAAACAAGATAGCTGAAAAGGTATCAGAAAAATTAGGATTGGAAAAACCAAAAAGCGCAACGGCAATTAGAGCTCGGGTTCAAAAATTAGAAGAATCAATAATTAAAAAGTATGTGGCTTTAATCGATTGCCGTCAATTGGGCTATCGAGAAATGGTTATAGCGTCATTAAGAGTTAACTCACAAGAACCAATTGAACAGATAAAAATAAAGATAGAGAGCATAGATAAAATCAAATACGGTTATGTAGTTACCGGGGAATACCCTATTTTTATCATGGCTAAGTGTTTGGATCACGAGGATTCGATGAGATTAATTGAACAATTACGAAACCTTCCAGGAGTGGAAGAAGTTAAAACCCAAATAGTTCTTGATAGAATCAAGGAAGATACAACAATTATAATCCCCGAAATTAAAGACAATATCTAAATAATTCTTTAACATCTGATTCTTCCGTTTTTATACCTAGGTAGTAAATAACAATACTAGTCATATTAAGACATCTCGGTCTTAAGAGTAATATTATTAAAGATTTGAAGCTTTTATAGAAAGATCGATCATATTTTTTTTAAGTTCTTGAGATATTCATTTCTAATACGTTTTATCTCCTTCTTTAACTTCAAAATTATCCCATTTACTTCGACTTTTTTAGTTTTGAGTTTGGAAAGAGTCATAAGAGTTGAGCCATAAATTTTTTTTGATTCATGTTGTATCGTTCGTTCAATTTGGTTTAACTCTTTATGTTTTGCTGCTAATCTTAATTCTAACTCTTTCAGCTTTTTATGGTATTCCGATTTAAGTTCTTTAGTCAATTCTGATTTTGATTCGTTTGTCATAGAATTTTCAGATTTAAAATATATTTTCGTTATTTCTTATTTTAAGTGTGTCTACTTTGATTAGATAGAATAATTACCTAAATATAAGAGTTTATGTGTAAAACATTTCAACAATTTGGTGTACTCAAGTTTTTAAATTATTATTTACAAACCGAGTTATCTATCTGAAATGAGACCCTTTTATTGCAAGAAGACCCAGTTTTTCAAAATTTTGTGATTGAGAATTTTTAATTAATAATCAATCCTGAATAAAAATAGATGGTTTATAATTCTCACTCATCTTTAGTGATCTCATTCTATAATTTAAAAACTTCACATTCATAGGATGATTTATTAGAGAGGTTCATACTGAAATAAAATTTTTTCTCTTCTTTACACTATTCTTTCTCTAAAGCAAAAATCGTACATAAAAATATATTATAGATTTATTGGAATAAAAGGAATTCAACTTTCTCTGCTGAAAAAC
>JAGXNZ010000380.1 GCA_019894655.1 Promethearchaeota archaeon
GGCGTGGATAGCACGAGGAAATTGGACATGCTGCGCTCCATTGGTGCAGACCAGGTCATTGATTACACTCAAGAAGATTTCACCAAAAACGGTGAGACCTATGATGTTATTTTTGATGTGGCAGGCAAGAGTTCGTTTTCAGGGTGTATAAGCTCGTTAAAAAAAAAAGGATTCTATCTTATAGCCAACCCTAAGCTATCATGGATGATTCGAGGGAAATGGACTTCAAAAACAAGCGGCAAGAAAGTAATAACAGGGTTACCAAAACCAAGGACTGAAGATTTAATTTTCCTCAAAGAGCTTATTGAGGTGGGGAAGATAAAATCGGTCATAGATAGACGCTATCCGTTGGAACAGACTGCTGAGGCTCATAGCTATGTTGAAACAGGTCAGAAAACGGGAAATGTAGTAATAAATGTGGAATATAATAACAAAACCTAACAAAATGTTGCAGATAATGGCGGTTGATATGCTGAATATATTTGTCTTCCGAAACTTATAATACCGCGATTTAATAATTGTTAATACAAAATATAACAGCTGCAAAAATAGTCAAAACCCATATTCATAGTTTATGAATACTCCAGCATCTTCTCAATAGGTTTTAAAGCTTTCTTAGCAATTTCAGGAGGAACTTTTACCTCAAACATCGGATCATCTAAATGGCCTATTACATACCTCATTAACTCTATAGTATTCTTTTTCATATTGTAGCATACCATCCCGTCATCTCTAGCAGAGTAAAACTTTTTTTCAGGAAGATCTTGAGCCATTCTCTCCATTAAACCCCGTTCAGTTCCAATGACAAACTCAGGTTCATCTGTAGAGCTTTCTTTAACTCTCTTATACATCTGAGCAGTGGAACCAACAAAGTCTGATAGATTTCTTACTTGCCTAGTACATTCCGGATGAACCAAAATTGAAGCATTTGGGTGGTTAATTCTTGATTTTTCCATATCGCCAACAGTTAGTTGGGAGTGAACATAACAGTGACCCTTCTCTGGCATTTTTATGCATTTGATTCCTGATTTTTGCTCAGCATAATCTGCAAGATTCGCATCGGGTCCAAATAATACTGCTTTTGTATTAAATTCTGAACTGATTCGCTTCACAATTTTAATGGCGTTTGATGAAGTACAGCAGATGTCTGATTCAGCTTTAACTGCTGCTGTAGAGTTAACGTAGACTACTACAGGTAAATCAGGATTGTTTAATTTGAAATTTTTTACTTTATCCGCTGTTAAATAAGCTGCCATCGGGCAACATGACTCGGGGTTTGGTATCAGAACTTTTTTATTTTGATTTAAAATTGATGCTGTCTCTGCCATAAAATCTACCCCCGCAAATATAATGTATTCTGTGTCTGCTTTATTCGCAAGCCGGGATAAACCTAAAGAATCTCCTAAATGATCTGCGATCTCTTGGATCTCTAGAGGTTGGTAGTAGTGAGCTAGAATCGTCGTCGCAGTTTCCTTTTTAAGTTTTAAAATTTCTTCTTGTATCTGTGTGACTGACATCTTCTTCAATATATATTGTGAAGTTCTTAAATAATCAAAAGTAATTAATATTTAATATAATTTAATTGAATTTATAATAATTTTAAAGTGGAATATATTGAATGAATCTCTACAATTTATTTATAAAGAGGAGTTTTGGTACGTTAGTGCTTTCATAAACAGTGTTAATATTAACGCAGAGGCAAAAAGTCAGGAGATTGAGGAAATTATCAAAATTAAATTTAAAAATTTAGAGGAAGAAGATATATTTCGAAAAGATCTGAAAAACGATATCCTGGAACTAATAAAACATATTTCTATTAAATGTAGTTGGGTGAAATGCTTATCTAATTTCCTCTATAAAGATGAAAATTCTGAGAGAGCTTTTAATACTGTAGGATATTTTCAATTCGAAGTAGAACATTATAAACAAGATCCTTCAAGTAAAAATTCGCTGAATCCTCTTTTAATACAACAAATTCCCTTTCTTGTACTAAATATCCTCAAAGAGTATAACTTTAAGCCTGGAAATGAAGGCATTCATCTCGATGTTGAAAGCCCTATTTATGTGTTTGTGACGTCTAACAAAACTGAACCAAAGGATATCGTTTGGAATCCCGATAATATCGAAAAATATAAGAAAGTGATTGCTACCTGGACTGAAATCTATTCAGGACAATGGGAAGATTATTCTGAGACATTACTTAACAAGAGAATCGAAAATAATTTGTCTAATCGGCTTTCAGAGTTACACTTTTTAAGAAGAAACTCTGGTTTTATTTACATGGCGGAAGAAAATTATGAAAAATTCTTTAAATCCTACATGAAACAATATGTAATAGATCCTACTCCAAAGCTTAGAGCTGTAATGTTTGCATTACGCTCAATAAACGAATCGTTAGACCTACTGTTCTTTAAAATTCAATCACGAGCATTTCAAGGATTAAAAATAATTGAACAAAAAATTAGCAATTTAAGATTATTGAGAGGAATGATTCAAACTACTCTTAGCGCAATATATAACGAGCTAGATTATAATAGAAGACAACATTACACGAGCGTATTGAAACATTTATTAGCTGAATTTGAAATTGGTAATATAGTAGAGCGAATAAATCAAAAGTTTAATTCAATTTACGATGTAATGGAAGATTTATATCACAAAAAGAGTGACGAAAACCAAGAAAGAACTGAAAGGGGATTAAATCTATTAAACTTACTCTTTGGAGCAGGAATCTTAGCCGATTTAGCGGGCGTCATTGTGATATCACTAGATTTACAAAAAGGAAATCTTCTTACAACTGTATTAAATGGTTCGATTGCAATTTTAATAATTGGAATATTGGTCGCAACAATAGGATTTTATCTAAACAATCGTATACAAATGAAGAAGGCCGAAATTGGAGAAACTGTTGATGCCGTAATTGAGGATAATGCTGGAAATATAATTTTAATAAAAAGAAAATATCCTCCCTATCAAAACTATTATGCATTACCAGGAGGTTTTATAGAAAAAGGAGAAAGCGCAATTAAAGCAATATTAAGAGAAGTAAAAGAAGAAACTAATCTAGATGTGAAAGTTCTACGTAAAATTGGCGTATATACTAAAGAAGGACGTGATCCTAGAGGTAATATACAATCGACTGCCTATAAATGTTCAATTATTGGAGATATCACAACAATGAGAAGTGGTGATGATTCTAAAAAAGTAGAGCTTTTAGCTAAAAACCAGCTTAAGACCCTTGAATTAGCATTTGATCACAAAAAAATATTAGAAGATGCTATGTTATTTTATTAGCTTACTTAAACAATTTTTTTATATTCAATAAGTTTAAAATTTAACCCCTACTTCTTAGTTCTTAAATTACTGAATTTTGGAATGTATATCATGACAATTATAATGCCTTCTCCAAAAACAGGAAAAACCCCTCAAATTCATGAAACTGCTTACATCGCTCCAACAGCAGTTATAATAGGGGATGTTATAATTGGAGAAAGAAGTAATATTTGGTTCGGAGCTGTTTTAAGAGGAGATTGGGGAACAATAATTATCGGAGACAATACCAGCATTCAAGAAAATGTAAC
>JAGXNZ010000381.1 GCA_019894655.1 Promethearchaeota archaeon
CGCCAGTTCCAGGAGCCATCGAAACTGTTGAACTGTTGCGTGAAAAAGGTATAAAATTGTTATTTTTTACTAACACCGATAGTAAAACTCCTAAAAATGTATACAAATCGCTCATAGAATATGGCTTTAAAGTTAAAGTGGAAGAGGTTTTTACTCCAATCATTGCTTTAAAAGAATTCCTTAGTGATAAAGCCGATGCAAAATTGTATTTAGTGACAACAGAAGAAGTTAAAGAAGAATTTCAAGAATTTTATCATATTAGAGGGACAGAAGTTCCAGATTACGTTATTGTTGGTGATTTTCGGGACAAATGGGATGTCAATAGGCTCAACAACGCTTTTAGGTACGTTATAAAGCACAAAGCTATATTACTTGGAACACAAGGTAATAAATATTATCTTGATGTTAATGGAGAGCCCGTAATAGATACTGGATCGTTTGTACATATGATAGCAAATGCCGCTAATGTTAAGCCTATGATCTTTGGTAAACCTTCCAAAGAATATTTTCTTCAAGCTTTAAAAAAACTTAACATACCCTCTGAAGATACAATTGTCGTCGGGGACGATATTGAAACAGATATTTTAGGTGCTCAGAATGCTAATCTTAGAGGAATCCTTGTAAAAACGGGTAAAGGACAATTCTTCAATCCATCAAAAGAATCTATTATCCCATACAAAGTTCTAGATTCTTTTAGCTCCTTAACTGAGCTAATATAAATTAATTTATAGTCCTAAACATAAGTAAAATTTAAAAAGCAGATGATAGGCTGTAAAGTACTAATATAATTTATTAAAAGAATCTTAAGAACCATTATTTATTACAATTTGATATTGATCCTTTATTTCATCTAAGTTTATGGTAATGAGCGTATGTAAATGATGCTTTCTCTCAAAAGCATCTATTTTGTTCTGATTTAAGGGATTTTTTGGATGGATTATTATATATTCCTTACATTTAATACATGCCCGGGCTCTCATAATTCTTCCTAAATATGTTATATATTTTCTTAATAATTATTCAAAATTAAGAACGCATCTAAATTTCGAATATTTTTTGATTATGTTCGTGAGGTTAGAACAAATAACAACACCATAAAAAATTTCAAGAAAAATAAGGTTTAGGTTTAATTAGAGAGTCATATTTCCATAAGATTAGGGATTGTTGAATCGTACAAATCTTTTAATTTATTAATATCCAGGGAAATATCTTGATTTTCCAAACCTTTTATCAAGATCTTTGGTTGATTGAGTATAACACCTAATTTTGAAATGTTAACTTTGAATTTAGTTGCAAGAAGCATAATATCATTTAAACTTGTCGGCTCAGTTTCTATAATGAATCTACCAACGGTTTCACTAAAAAGTAGCACATCATCTCTTAAATCATTACCATTGTAGCTACTCAAATCTAAATCTGCCCCTAACTTGTTCTTAAAGCACATTTCAGCAATAGTTACGATAAAACCCCCTTTATTTACGTCGTGGTTTGCCTTTATTAAATTTTTCTCGTATAATGCTGATATGAAATCCCATCTAGCTCTTATCTTATCCTCCTCGACTTTAGGGGGAATCCCACCTTCAAGTCCATGGACCACCGAATGATATTCTGAACCGCCAAGTTCTGCCTCTGTTTCACCAAGAATAAGAATGTCATTTCCTGCTTTTTTAAAGGGTAATGTGATTATGTTTTCATATCCCTCGATTAAACCGACTATCATAATTTGAGGTGTCGCTTTGATTGCTGTCTTCGTAACTTCATCCTCGTTATAAAAGGAAACATTTCCTCCTACTATCGGTATTTTTAAAGTTCTACAAAAATCGTTCATTCCTTCCACAGCTTTAGAAAAATACCAGAACGATTCCGGTATCTCTGGATTCCCAAAATTACAGCAATTGACCATCGCCATTGGCTTCCCTCCATTAGCAATGACATTTCCACATATTTCTACTAGCCCGCCTTTAGCTCCTTCGTAAGGGTTTAGATAACAATGTTTAGAATTTACGCCCACACTCGAAGCTATGAATTTATTTGTTCCTAGTATTCTTAACACTCCTGAATCTCCGTCTCCACACTTTATCACCGATCTTACACCGACTTCGTGATCGTATTGGCGATAGATCCATTCTTTACTACATATATTTTCGGAAGCAATCAGGATTTCTATTATTTCTTCGAGTTGCTTGTTTGGTTCGGGAGTGGGTTGAGCGAGTAATTGATCTAAATACTCAGGTCGCTTTTCTTGCCTTTTAAATGTTGGAGAAACAGAAAGAGCTTTTGCTGGAATATTTACTACAAGTTCATCTCCATCAAAAACTTTCAATACTTTTGAATCGTCCGTTTTCCCAATTACTGCGAAAGCCATTTCATACTTTCTAAACACATCAAGAACGGTTTCCAATCCTTCTGGTTTAACAATGAAAGCCATTCGTTCTTGAGATTCAGATAACATTATTTCGTATGAAGTCATACCTGGTTCTGCTGTAAAAACTTTTCTCAAATCTATGTTTGCTCCAGTATTACCATCTCCAGTTAATTCGCTAGTTGCACAAGTGAGACC
>JAGXNZ010000382.1 GCA_019894655.1 Promethearchaeota archaeon
AGGTAATTCTATTATGGCTGAAGAACCTGAAATTAAAATTCAAAATCTGACCAAATTTTATATTTTAGTGCTATTAAAATCAAATGATACCGTTACAGGGTATTTTATTCTTAAAAAACTAGAAAAGGATTTGGGGAAAACAGCTAGTCCAACTTATGTATACGATTTCTTAAAAAATTTAAAATCTCAAGGGTATGTAGAGGATGTTACAAAATCTAAAACATCGAAACGCTCTAAAGGTTATCAACTCACTACTCAAGGCCATGAATTCATAGATAGAATCTTCTTAAGATTTAACAACCTAATAGAAGTTGCGATCCAGTCAAGATTAGAAATTTGCGCGAGTTGTGGAGTTAAGCTTTACGATAATTATCACAGTGAAAAAATTGAGGACAAACTTTTAAATTTTTGCTGTAAACATTGTGCAAAGGCATTTAAAAACGCCCAGATGTAAAACATCAAACTTAATAATTTTTACCATATCTATTATCATTTAAAAATTGTAAGAAAAAAAATATTCACTTTATGTTGAAACTATAGTTTTGTTCCACATAAAGGACAAAATTTAGAATTACGATCATCTAATTTTGAACCACATTCAGAACAATATTTAGTTGTATCAATTGGGGAAAATTCCTTGTGTTTTTTGGAAGGAGTAATACTATCAGTTGCATCTTCTAAGTATTTTTCACGATTCGTGTGTCGATTAAGTACGAATAATAATATCATTACTATTATTACAAAAGAAATAACTCCAAGAAAAATTAAGGCCCCATTAGGAGTAAGCCAATCCATCATGTGCCCCATTTCGCCATGCATTTCATCAAAAATCATAATTTAATCCTCGTTTTTTTTATTTTAATCTAAACTCTTTCTTTGCTTTTGATTACTGTCTCTTGATTATAACTATTTCTGACGAGTAAATATATAACTAATCCTAACAGATTTAGAATTAATCCGATTAACAACCAAAATTCAGAGTTTTTAATTTCCCGCCTCAATGCATCTTTATGTAAATAGTAAGCTATTAAAACACTCAAGCCTATGTACGTAACCGTTCCAACGATCATAAAAATCCATCCGTATAGCCCAAATACATTAAACCATCCATCCATCATATGATGTTCATATGTTTGTAATACCGTCAAACTCATTCAATCAACTCAGTTAAATTTTATTATTTTAATACTTTAAAATATATACAAGAAAATATATATTTAAATATTACTGTTCTAAAAAATAATATTAAATGTAAGAAAAATTATGAAATTTTAACAATTTAAAAAATAAAAAGAAAATTATAACTTATTATCAACGATATGCTTTTTTATTCCTTTCTTTCTTGGTTATAATTATTTCTTACAATAAGATAGAGAATTAATCCAAAAACATTGAGAATTAAACCAAAAACTAACCAGAATTCAGCGTTTATACTCCTTTTTATAGCGTCTTTATGCATATAATTAGCGATCAAGATACTTGTAACCAAAACAACTATTCCCCCAATTAACATAAAAACCCAACCAAATGGACCAAATACTCCTGAATAAATAGGACACTGTAATAAACTCATATTATCAACTATATAAATTATTTTTTAATAGTGTTTCTTGTTATATTAATCAACAAAATTAGGTATGATAATTAAACCTAATCATTATAAAAATGAAGAATGTGAGGAAATCTTGCCAATATAAGAATCATATGATTATTAAAGACTCTATAGGTGTTTTTATTTTTCCTTCTCACGATATTTTTTAATAGCATCTTGAAGAGCGTCAGCTGCCAAATTGCTACAATGCATTTTAATAGGAGGGAGACCATCTAAAGAAACAGCTACATCGTTTCTTGTTATCTCTATTGCGTCATCTAGCGTTTTTCCCTTAGCAAGCTCTGTTATTATAGAGGAGGTTGCGATTGCAGCAGCGCAACCAAAGGTCTGAAATGAAATATCACTTAATATTTCCTTTCCATTTCTCTCTTCTACTTTAATATAAATATACATGAGATCTCCGCAGACGGGATTTCCTTTTTCTCCAATTGAATCTGCATCTTTCATTTCTCCCATATTTCGTGGATTTCGAAAGTGATCCATGACTTTATCCGAATATATATTTAATCAACGCTTTTACTAATTTCTAATACAAAATAGAAAGATACTTAAAATTAATTTTTTATGATTTTACTTTGGGTAATAATAAGTATATATTAAGATTAGAGTATAAGTTTAATTTAAGATCAAGAGTTTTCTCTTGATTGGCAAAGAGACTTTTTCTACTCCTAATTCTTTAACATACTCTACTGCTTGCGTAAGCCGTCTTGCAGATTGATGAAAAAAACATACTTCCTTTGGTTCAAGAGCTTTGATCATTTCTGCGAGTTGGATTTTATCCGCATGTAATTTAATTTTTAATTGAGGCATAAAAGTATTGATCAAAAATGCCCTGAACGGTGCTTTCCAAGTTTCTGAGAATACAATCTCGGATTCCCCAGAAATTAAATCTATACCAGGCTTTTCGTGAATTGCTCCAGCTAGAAACACTAAATTGTGAGGATTACGACCAATTACATTAATTATATTCCTAATTAAGCCATAGGAAAGATCGGGAGGATGAGATATGATTATATTGTTTTTTGTCCGAAGAAACTCTAAATCGCTTCTCTCAAACCATCTAAATTTGATGCTATTAAAAGGATTTGCTTTATCTCTTATTAATCTTGAAATAGGGCCATATATATATTCATAACGATGATTAATGACTTGAATATTCTTCCTTACCATCATGTCGACATAAATATTAGGCCGTTTTGTGTAACCTTTTCTTAACTGTAGTTTTCTAAAGTAGCGCCAAAATGTTAGCATAAAACTTATTGCTAAACTTGAGGGGTCGGCTCCAATTAACACATTATCTTCGTATTCGGCTTTTTGTTCTAAAAATAGAAGTAGGCTGTGAAATTGGTCAGCTATACTACCGTGTTCTTCTTGAGCACTTGTCCCATCAATTAAAAGATAATCTATTGGACGTGATATCTGTTCTAAAAAGCGTTTAGTTCCCGCAAATGGCGTAATATCATAATAAGTATAATCTCCAGTATATAAAAATCGAAAATCATTAACTTTAGCTAAAAGCATGAGTGCCCCTGGCATATGACCACCATGGAAAAATGATAAGAAGCAGTTTTTCTCTTTAAACTCTACCTTGTCCCCATTCTCTACATATATTACATTTTCAACGATTTTAAAGTATTCTTCTTGCTCAATCGTATCAATTTTTTCCTGTTTTAAGTAATTTGAATCCCTTAGAAGAAATAAATCCATTGTAATGCGCGAACACAAAATAGGAAGTTCCGGATTTAACTTAATTAGCTTCTTAAGGCCGGAAACATGGTCAAAATGTGAATGCGAGATAAAAACAGCATCTATTTTCGGTAAAGGAGGAGGTGACCTTTCTTTCTCATCAGTAACCGATTTTTCTTTCTCTGCTTCTGAAATCAAGCGAGGAAGGTTCTGAATATAGTCATCTATATGATTAAAATCATCATACTGAGGTAAAATCTTTTCTTGTTCTGCTGCGATTTCACTTCTTATAGCTCTTTCA
>JAGXNZ010000383.1 GCA_019894655.1 Promethearchaeota archaeon
GACCATCATTATTATTTCTTGAAATTAATCCATTAAAAGATGACGGTAAACCAATGAAAAGAAAAGGTTTGTTTGTTGGTTCAAAAGAAATGCTGATAAAATTTGGAGAGGCATTGCAGGACGATAAAGTGTACCAGTTGATAGTTGAATTGGAAAAAATAAATCCCAAAGGGGCTACAACGGGAGCAACTAAAAAATTAGAAATGTAAATTTGTTGGTTGTTTTCTTTTTTTTTAAATAATTTTTTTAAATATTCACTCTATTAATTATTTAAAATATTTGAAGTTAAAAGTCTTAAAAAACATTTGAAGTGATAATATGGGAGGAGAATTCGATGGAAAACGTTGTATTCAATGTGATGGAGAGAGCTTTCGATTAACTAACGACGATTGGATGTCGCGGACATTTCGTTTCGTTGAAAAAGGTCAATTAAAAATGTGCGATGGCTGTGGAGCTAAATATTTAGTATGTAGTCAGTGTGGATCACTTTTTACTAGGGTTCACCCTGCTTTAGAAGCATGGGAAGTAAACCAGAAATGTGCAGTCTGTGGATATGAAGACCCCGAAGTCAAAGCGTGGGATGGAGTTTCAGCTCGTTAAGTTTATAACTAGCTAATTTTACTTTTTGAACCTATTAGTAAGTATAGATTGTTATTTTGTTAATCAAGAAAATATAAATCTTGAGAAATTAATTTATAATTTATTATTAGTCATTTGTTTTTTTTAGTTGATTTTATATAGTATTAAATGGAATAAAAAGCGAGGAAAGTGTTATAAAATGATTAGAATTGAAAATGCAACACCAGATCAGATTGATTCACTTGAAAGATTGATGAAATTATTAATAACGAGATTTGGTGATACATTTGATACGAAAAGATTTGATTGGGGAATTCGTAGACGAATCTACGACCCTTTACAACGACATGGGATATTAATAGCGATAGATGAAGACAAAGATAACGAAGTCGTCGGTATGATCATCGCAGAGTTGAGAATTGACCATTTGGGCACTTCTGAGGGTTATATTAAACAGGTATATCTCATGGAAGAATATCGAGGGCAGGGCACAGGTGAACTACTGGTTAAAAAAGCTATTGAACACTTACAAAAAATAAAAGTGGAAAAAATTAAGGTAAATATCAAAGAAAAAGCTAGAGAAGCGGCTAGTCTCTATACAAAGATGAATTTTAAGAAAGTTTACGAAGTCTTAGAACTCGATATATCTAAAGAAAACCTTGACGATTAAAACCTAATAGAACAATGGGTACCATTTTGATTGATTTGAATTTGCCATGGGTGGAGAAGTATCGCCCTCAGACATTTGAGGAAGTTGTAAGTCAAAACATTGCTGTCGAAAACTTAAAGGAGTTTGTATCAAAGGGTAACATGCCCCATATGATTTTCACAGGTCCAGCTGGAACCGGTAAAACGAGCACAGCTTTAATAATTGCCAAACATGTGATCAAAAAGGAAAACTATTTCTCTAATGTTTTAGAGTTAAACGCTTCAGATACAGTTAGAATGGACTATGTTCGAAGCGTTATAAAAAATTTCGTATCGCAGAATTTGATTCTTGAGAAAAACCCATTGAAATTTATTATTTTAGACGAAGCGGATAATATCCCAAACCAAGTTCAGCAAGCATTACGGAGAATTATTGAGAAAGCATCTTCAAATGTAAAATTTATTTTGATGTGCAATTATATCAATAGAATAATTGATCCTATTATATCTAGGTGCGCAGTATTTAGGTTTACTAGTCTTTCTAAAGATAAAGTCATAAAACGATTAAAATTTATCTCAAAAAAAGAGAATCTTAACATCCCTCAAACACAGGAAGAAATTTTTTATGAAACTCTTTTTTTTATATCAGGTGGCGATTTAAGAAAAGCAATTAATACTTTACAGATGGCAGTTGCATTGGATTTACTAAAAAATTTAGATTCTAACGAAGTGTTGAAAGTTTCGGGGTTTCTAGACAATTCAACTTTAAGTAGGTTATTGGAAGACATAAAATCTAAAGATTTAATTAGTTCGAGAAAAACGTTGCTAACAGTTGAAAATTTAGATGCTAGGAACTTTATAAGACAAATTAATGGAAGATTAAATGAATTTGATATTCAACCAGGGGATTTAAATAAGCTCTTATCGTACATTGGAGATGTTGACTATAGAATAAGCCAGGGAGCAAATGAAAGAATCCAAATAATATCGTTAATAGGTTATCTGATGAAAAGTATTAGTACAGAAATATAATAATATAAGCGAGGATGAGAAAAGTTTGTTTTCAGAAAGCCCTATTTGGCGCATCAAATATCTACCTGGAACTCTAAACGAAATTTGTGGCCGAAATGACATCAAACTAAGGCTAAAGGACTTTATTAACGATAGGAATTTTCCTCACTTGCTTTTCGTTGGCTCAAAAGGCATTGGTAAGACTATTTTAGCAGATTTATTTTCAAAAGACTTTTTGGGGATGTTTTATAACGCTAATTCAAAATTGGTATACGCTAATGTTCCTTTAACCACCGAAGAGATGAAACAAGCTCAATCTGAAGCATATGTATCCACCAGCAAAATAGGAAGCCTAGCGGGTAAAAAAATCACTACACCCGCTTTTATCCGAGTTAAGATTAAGCCTTTTGTACAATTAAAGGTTTTAGGGGATGTTCCGTTCAAAATTTTAATTGTAAAAAATTTCGATTCATTAGGTTCGAATCAACAGGCATTTCGTAGATTGATGGAAATTTATGGAACGAATTGTAGAATGATCTTGATAACTACGAAAGTCTCAAAGATAATAGATCCTATTATGAGTAGGTGTCAAGTTTTCTTAATATCACAAGTTGACTACCCTTCGTTTGATGAGTTAATATCAACTATAGCTAAAAAAGAAGCTTTAAAAATTGATAAAGAAACAATTAGAACTCTTTATAAAATTACAGCAGGCAAATTATCAAATGCTATAGATTTGTTACAAATCTGTTCCGCCACTGGAGATAATATCGATGCTGACAAATTATATGAAAATTTATTAAATTCTCATAATGACATGATTAAAAGTCTTCTAATAATGTGCTTTAAAGGAGATTTTCGAAAAGCAAGAGAATTATCGCGCAAAATTCAATCCAGTTATAAATTTACTTCTCAAGAAATGTTTCAAATAATGTTAAGTGAGTTAGCGAAATTACCATTTAGCACGTACTCAAGAATACAGTTAATAAATCTCTTAGCTGAAGCAGACTTTAGAGCAACTGACGGGAGGGATACTGATATTCAGATTTCAAATTTGTTGGCAAAATTCTGTCAATTTTCAGAACTATTATAGGTGAATTTTATGGTAGCATTGGTAGAAAAAAAAAAAAAATTACCATGGGTAGAAAAGCACAGGCCCCAATTCACCAAAGATATGGCATTCCCATCAGCTAAAGTGGGTAAAGAGAAAGTGGATTTAATAGAGGATTTAAAGAAATTTGTAACCTCATTTTTTAAAGAAAAAAAAAAATTGAATAAGATAAATCGACAAATTAAAACACACAATCGAACCCATGAAGAAAAAGAGCATCAAGAAGAGAAAAAGTTACCTCTTGATAAAGCAGCAGTTCTACTTGAAGGCCCTCCAGGGATTGGTAAAACAACTATAGCATACGCTATGGCTAATGATTTAAATATGGAAGTAATAGAAACGAACGCTTCAGATACTCGAACTAAGGGAGCTATAGAATCAAAATTGAGAGAAACTACCAAATCTCGTGGAATTATGGATTTTGTTGTTCAAAGC
>JAGXNZ010000384.1 GCA_019894655.1 Promethearchaeota archaeon
ATAGGTGGAGTTTCTCCTCACGCAGGATACACTTTTTCTGGAAGATGTGCAGCTTATACCTACTTGAATCTCTTTAAAGAAAAAATCCCAGATACGATTATTGTTTTGGGAACTGATCATGTTGGCTATGGTAAGGTTGCTTTATTTGCAGATGGTCAATGGGAAACTCCAATTGGGAATTTACAAATTGATAATGATATTGCTAATAAAATCTTAGACATAAGCGACATCATTATCGAAGATCGTGCCGCTTTTACTGGCTTTATGGAGCAAGAACATAATATAGAAATCCAACTTCCTTTCATAAAATATTGCTCTAAGAGTAAAGATGTAAAAATCTTGACAATAAAAATAGGCGCTAGAAAGGGTTATGAAGTATATGAACAAATTTCATCAGATATTTCTTCAGTAATAAAATCGTCGAATAAAGATATCGTGATTGTGGCTTCGTCTGATATGTCGCACAAAAATATTACAAGTAAACAACAATTATTTGATTTTAAAAAAGTTGATCACGATGTTATTGATGCGTTTGTAGCACTAGAGCCTGAAAAAACGCTTTCAAAAGCCCTAAAAACAACTGTATGCGGTGCTCAAACAATTACAACGCTGATGTTAACATGTATGAAATTAAATGCAACTAAGGGTGAACTGTTAAAGTATTACACTAGTAGTGATATTCGAGGTGAGTATGGATATTGCGTTGGATACTTTTCAGGAATATTAATGAAATGATGTAAAATAAAAAACCTAAAATTATAGAAAAAATTTTGAGAAATATGCCTGATGAAAACGAGGAGAAAGTCGAAGATTTTATTTCCCTTTGGAAAAAGAAACTAGCAACAGAGAACGCACCCTCCTTAGTTGAAGATATACAAAAAGAGAACGAACAATTACGAAACAAAATTGCTGCGAACATAGATTTAATAACTAAATCTGAGGAAATCCTTAAAAAAGCAGTTGGAGAAAAAGAGAAGCTTAAAATTGAAAAAGATGAAGCTGTAGCAGAAGTTTCTATGAAATTAAATGATTTAAAGCAAGAAAATTCAGAATTGGGAAATAAAGTTAAAAGTATGGTAAAGTTATTATTAGAGAAGGATGACGAAATTAAATCAAAGGATATCTCAATCTTAAATTTACAAACCCAAGCAACTACGCAAAAAAGAACAGATTCAATGACAGAAAATGAAATTATTGAGGAATTGAAATCTGAGATATCGAAAAAGGATAAAAGTATACAAAATTTACAACATAAGACGACAGAATTATCAAATGAAGTAGAACGACTAAACCGAGACTACGAAGAAGAATTAAAAAGCAAACCCGTAGATTATGTTGTCCAAACGAGTCCTCCTGAACAAAAAGTGATTAAACCTATGCCTCCTGAGACTTCTACTAATCCTCTTGATATCTTGTGCCAAGATCTACAATCAGATTTGACAAAATACAAACGTATAGTCGAAAATTTAAAGAAAGAAAAGATTGAACTAAAAAACGCGTTAGAAGGAAAGGATGTTAATCTTATTGATAACGAATTCGAACCTTTAGAAAAAGAAAACGAATTACTTAAAAAAAAACTTGCAGAATTACAAAATTCTCTTAATAGCAGTAAAAAAGAAGCACCCATAATTATTTCTGAGGAATACGAACAGAAAATCCAAAATCTTGAAAACAAAGTTAGGGAGAAGGAAAGTATAATAGCTGATTTAAAATTATCGGCAATTTCTCCTACAACAGATCCGAGCAGTCCAATGGCGGGATTAGTTGAAAATTTGCAGAAGAACATAAACAAGTTAAAAACCACTCTCTCTGAGAAAGAAAAAGAAATTGCTGAATTGAATCAAAAGATCTTAAAAAAATAGTTTATCTTCCTTTTACAAAATTGAAAAACTTTTTCCGTAGAAACTATTCAAGTCTCTCAAACACTTTTTATTAAGTAAGTTTTATGAATAATAAGATATTAAATGAAGAATAGATGGCTATTCGAAAGAAAGAATCAGTATCATTTTTAATCATTGGACATCATGCTATTGATACAATCATCCGGTTTAAGCAAATAAGAAAACCGTCCTTGGGGGGGACTGTGACTTTCGGGTCCCTTGCTCTTAAAACCTATACAAATTCAGTAAAAATTAGTGTTATTTCTAATTTAGGACTTCAAAATTTTGATAAATCTTTATTAAAACATTTTAACGACAAAAATATTGATTTTAGCGGTGTAAAAACCTTTGAATCTAATAATACTAATTTTGAATTAAATTACTCAAATCATTCGAGGAGATTAACTCTTAAATCCTGCAGTCCTAAACTAATATTTGAGGATATTCCAGAAAAAATCCTATCAACTCCTCCTAGTATTCTTGTACTAGCACCTCTGTGTAACGAGATTTCATTTGAATATGTATCAAAAGTCGTAAATATGTTTCCAAATACCTATATTGGAATTGATTTACAGGGATTTATTAGATATATTGATGACGACGGAGTGGTATCGTATGTTAGAGATGAAACTATTATCTCAAATATGATAAAGATAATCAATTTGATTGGAGATAGATTAATTCTTAAGGGATCTGAAGTTGAGATGAAATTATTATCAAACCATCAAGATCCTCAAAAAATAATGGATTATTTCAAGAAATTTGAGAATAAAGCAATATACATTATGACAATGGGAGAAGCAGGATCATTGATCTTTAAAAACGGTAATAATCTTTTAAAAATACCTGCTTATAAACCAAAGAGAGTTTTAGATGAAACTGGAGCAGGAGATGTATATTTAGCAATATTTTTGTATGAATTACTGAATTCTGATATGTCCTGGGCCGCGATTGAAAAACACGCACACCTAGCTTCAGCAGCAGCTTCTTTTTTGGTGGAAAAGAAGGGTCCTAAGGGATTTGAAACAAAAAAAAGAATTTTAAGAAGGGTAGCAAGCAAAAATTACATTAAATAAATCCATTTTAGGTAAAAGTAATGCATATAAACAGTCATTTTGCTGTAGGGATAATATGTACTTCGATCTTTCACTCTATATTCAACTTCACTTTATTCGAATTTCTGCTTGTAGTTCTTCTATCATTTATCTGCGATTTTGATGTATTTTTTGCAAAATATGCAGTTAATCATAATCATAGAATGTTAATTTCCCATTCAATACTACCTGGTTTTCTAATTATCATAATTGGTATAATTTTTATTTGGCCTGCTTTATTTTGCAGCGGTTTAGCTTATTCCCTACATATTATTATAGATACTTTTGATTGGGGTACTAATTTTTTCTATTTTCAAAAGAAGCAAATTGGTTTGAAATTGCTAATCTCAAAGGAGGAATTTGAAAACCTACCTAAATACTTGTCGGAATTCAAAAGAGCCGAATCCTTTTTTGATTTAAAGTATTATAAGAGTAAGATATCCTTAAGTATTGAAGCCATCCTATTCATTTTAATGATGATTTTTATTATAGTTTTCGCACTAGAATTTATCCTAATTTCTCTCTTCTATTTCATAGGTTTATACTTCCATGTATCAAGACATTTTTTCTTAAGAAAAGTCGAGATGACGAAATAACTAGATTTTATCCATTCTCAATAATTTAAATGAAAAAGTTTTAAGAGTGTTTTGAACGTTTAATTTCATATCTTTGATTTTAAATACAATATATTTCAGAATAAATAATGATTAATGTTGAAGTGATGAAAGGTGTCTGAAGATTCAAAACCTAAAGTAGGAATCTCTTTAGAAAGAGATATGATCTTTAAGTGTATTCTTGGAGAAATGAAAGTTAAGGATTGTTTTATTGACGATACTCACCAATATGAGGCTGATATGCTAGGACCTAATCCTTCCAGATTGTTAGGATTGGCATTATTAGGTTGTTTAAGCGCAAGTTTTATTTTTTGCTTAAAAAAGAAGGAGTTAACTGTAGACGATTTAAAAGCAGAAGCCGAACTAACTATTGCCCGCAATGATAAAGGATTTTGGAGGGTAAAAAAAATTGATGTTGAGCTTGATATCAAAATTACTGATCCTGCTACACGTAAAAGAGCTGATCAGTGTAAAAAAATGTTTGAGCAATACTGTGTAGTGACTCAAGCTGTAAGAGAAGGAATAGAAGTGGATGTAAACCTTAATTATTAGCTTTTTATAATTGCCTTTATTCGTTTAAATTAATTAGGTTAATCCTTTATACCATCTTCTGTTATTGAAAATACAGCTTCCGCTTCTGCTAAATGTGGTGCGTCGATCATTTTTGCTACTCTCTGCTCTCCTTTTCCTTTTCTTAGGTATATTCTTACAGTAGCACCATGAGCGATTATATGACCACCTGTAGCCACTGTTGGGTTTCCATAGAATACATCAGGCTTCGAAGAAACTTGATTTGTAAAAATGACAGCTAACTCGTCAAATATTTCCGTTAATCGTAATAAATCGTGAATATGGACATTCAAAGTTTGTTGGCGATTAGCTAATGTGCCTCTTCCAATATACTCGCTGCGAAAATGACCTATTATTGAATCTACAACAACTAATTTAATATTTTTTTCTTTAACGATCTTCGCTGCTTCTTGTATTAGGAGGACTTGATGATCCGAATTATAAGCTCTTCCAACCGTGATATTATGTAGCGTCTTATGATAATCTAAGTCTTTAGCTTCAGCCATCTGAATTATTCTTTCAGGCCTAAATGTTGCTTCAGTATCGATATAAAGTGCATTACCTTCAAGCCCACCTTCGTCATAAGGCAATTGGACATTAACACAGAGCTGATGAGCTAATTGAGTTTTTCCTGTTCTGTATTCACCATAAAATTCAGTGACAGACCCTGGTTCGATACCTCCTGCTAAAATTTCGTCTAATGTTGAACTATTTGTTGTTAATTTATTCATTTGTCTTCTCTTTTCCCAGATTATGTCAGCACTTTTGAAACCCATATTCTCAATATCTTGTGCAGCTTTAATTATTTTTTGAGCTGTTTTTTCTCCTATCCCTGCTTCTTCCATCAATTTGGTGATGGGATAAATAGCTAATGTCCTGATTGAAATTATGCCCGCTTCTTGCAATTTTTTTACGGTGGTATCACCTACACCGGGTAGGTCCTTTAAATCGTAAACCACTTCAGTTTTTATTGTCCCATTTTGTTCATCATCTTCAGATTCTTCCTTTTTCTTAGCCATTGTCTTAATACCACATATGGTTTTATATTCTTTTTACTGATTTCGATAATGTATACTTCTATATATATAAAAATAATAACAAAAAATTAAAAATTATAGTTTATTTTTTTTTCTTGACCTCTTTTCCGCTACGGGTGATAAGTAATAGCACCACGAACAAGATAACGCTCATAAGAAAAGTTAATACTCCCATCGCTATAGGAAGCCAAATATAGCTCAAGTAGAGAAAAGGTAATATAAATAAACCAATGATAATTATAAACACCGGAAGGGGTACCTCTTCATCTCTAAGATCAACAAGCAAAGGAACGATGACTAATCCTATCAACACAGATGCAATAATACGGAAGGCAAACAATATTGTTTGATTCACCCAGAGTTCAATACCAAATGTAACAGTATAAATATCAGGAAAATAGAAAAATCCGTATGGTATAGTATTAGTTTGCATAC
>JAGXNZ010000385.1 GCA_019894655.1 Promethearchaeota archaeon
AATTTTCGTTCAGAATTGATAAAAAAAGTGGGAGCGACCGGATTTGAACCGGTGACCAACAAGTCTGGAGCCTGCCGCGTTCAGCACTATGGACCGAAAGGGCATAGTTATACCGGGCTTCGCCACGCCCCCGTGTTTTAGGAAAATAAGTCGTGGCGTAAAATAATTTGTTTTAAATAACAACTAATTTATAAATTTACTAATTACTTATTTTATTTCAGTTTTATGAAATGTCTAAATAATTTAGGATTAAAAAAAAATTTGGACTTTCAATTTCACATCTATACAATTTTTGAACCACAGAATTCACAAAACCTAAGGTTTTCAGCATTTTTTAAAGATGCCCCGCAAGTTTGACAAAAATTAGGTTTTTCTGGTAAATGTTCTCCCTTATCATATACTTTAAACTCAAAGGATAATTTATCTCCTTCGTATTTTGGGAATTCAAATCCACAATTGTCGCAATAATTAATATTTCCATCCATGTAAATGTTACAATTTGGGCATTTGTTTATTAGTTTTAAACCACAATTACGGCAAAATTCTGTGTATATACTTATTGGAATCTTGCAGCGGGGACAATGTTTTTTGGATTCCCCAGTATATCGGTAAACGATGAGACCAATAAATGTAATAGCTAATATTGGAATTATAATAACTAATAGAATGACTACTTCAATAAAAAAAAGTCCTATTGTGAGGAAACTAACGACTAAAAAAACAACTAAACCAATTATTATTGAGAAACTTTTTTTGTTGTAATCTCGAACACTCATTTAGGAAAATTTGTTCCACATATAATTAGATTCTATAACTAGTAAAGATTTTATCATTTTAATATAATTCTCTTTTATCTTGTGCTGTTTTACAATATGGGCAAAATCTTGTATCAATAGCAATCTTTTCCTTGCAGGCGAAGCATAAATATTCATTATCCCCAAATTGGATTTTTTTTTCAATTACATTTAGCTCTTCTTCTCTATTTTCTGGTGTTTTTTTATCTGGCATAGTTAATTCAAGTTTGAATTATTAATATCTACAATCTACTATAATAGTGAACGTGAGCAAAGTCTATAAAAAAAATGGAGTCCAATTTTAGTCAGACTATGACAAAATTTAAGAGCCATTCATAATTCTAGAGATGTATAATATATCCTTTTGAGTTCTATCACTAAAAAAAATTATATAATTTAGGAGATTTAATAGAAATGCCAGGATCTCATGGAAGTTTAACAAAAGCGGGTAAAGTAAAGCAGCAAACACCCAAAATAACCAGAACTGGAGTAAATTCGAAGAAGAAAAAACCACCTCGGATGAGATTTCGTTTTCTTTATGAGCAGCGAATAGAGAAGGGAAAATATGCTGGACAAAAAGAGTCTCTCGGTGCTAAGCGCGCAAGCTATAAACGTAATTAATAAGGGTTTTTTAAATAATTACGCGATAACTCCAATTTTTTTCAGCTGGTTTATTAAAACCTGACTTTGCTTGTAATAATGTGTAGAGTTATTACTGTCCTTCGCAATTATATCATAATAATCACACATCAATAAGTTCCAACGTATTGCTCTACGAATGCCTGGAATTTCTTTTAAATTAAGCGAAAGTTTTTTTTCAATATTTTTCATTAGATAAAGCGCTTTCTTTGAATCTACTCTATGATGTATATAAAACTCGGCTAATTCTAAAACCAAATCATAGAGTATTGGAACGGATTCTTTATCATCAAAGTTAATACCAACTGAATCTATTCCAGTTCTCAAAAGTTTTTGGGCTTGAGAAAGATTACCTTTAGATTTGTAATTTTTTGCTCGCATGAGATGGTAATTAAGCTTAACTTTGATAGAGCTATTACCTAACTGGTAAGACTTTCTAAAATCCATTTTAGCATCTGCTAATTTATTTTGCTCTAAATGAATTAGACCTGTATATAGATAAGCCATTCCTAGAAATTCGTCCTTATTCATAGATGGTTCCTCGTTTTCTAAGAAATTTACGATGATATTGAAATGTTCTATTGCTTTATCATATTCTTCCTTCTTATAAAGCCATTTACCTAAGTGATAGTGAATTTTAATGATATACTCAATAGGAACCTCTCCTGATTTAGCTACTCCTAAAGCACTTCGTAAGTAATTTATAGCTATCTCTTCTTGATTGAGTGATGTAGCAATCGCTCTCAATTTTAATAATATTGATACGACCACTTTTTTTTGGCGATTCTTATTAAATATTTTTAATGAATTATTTAGAAGTTGAGTTGCTTCATCAAATCGATAATTTTTAGCTAAAAATTCAGCATCAATATAGGAATAAATTGATTTTAAGACCTCAAAATTAGTAGGTGGGGAATTAAAAAGATCGTTATGGATTTGATATAATTCTCCTTTAGCCAATGTACTTTCATAGTGTAGAGCCGAAAAAGGAAAATTATTCATTCCTGATTCAAAATCGTTCGAATCTAATTCTATTTTAGGATTAAACTTGACAAAATCATTTTGATTGATTTTTGCTAAATTAATTATTTCTATGATCGAGTTCATCAGCATACGCGAAAATTTAATCCAATTCTCAACATAAGTTTCTAGGCGAAACTCAGCGTCGTCAAATAAAGAACTTACAATATATGGCGTATAGGAGTCGAATGATGATCTAATATAGAATTTATCGTATTCTAAATCTTTAAAAAAAGTAAAATACCCTCTTTCTAAAATAAAGAATTCATCAAAAGGTTCATCGTTGGAAAAAAATAATGTTTCTGATGTTCGAAGCTTTGGTACTCCTTCTGTTAACTCCCAAGGTAATTTAAAAGTTGGTTTTAACCTAACTTTATCTAAAATACTTACGATTTTATTAACATATACCTTATCGTAATTCTCGAACTCATCACGTTTATTCATAAGTGATATACGTATACGGTTTAACCATCTACTATCGTTTTCGTCAGTGATTGTTTCAGGAATTATTTTGTTCAATAATTCAAGGAGGAGAACCTCCTTACCTTTGATAGGAAAATTATGTTCCAGTGAAATTTGAAGAGCTAAATCTCTAAGCATTTTCAAGATGAATATAATTACTTTGTTTGTGTTTTGATTCAAATCCCACAATTTAAAAGCAAGACTGATTCGGAAACTTACTATCTCTAACGGAAAATTTAGTCTTAGAGGCAATGAAACAGGAAATTTAATCGTTAGTAGTATTAATTTATCCTTTTTTACACTGTATCTAAAATAATTCTCTATAGAACCGTCTATCTTGAATCCATTTTTCTCGATTGCATCCTTTAAATTTTCGAGTTCTCCAGACGAAAAAGGTCTAAGTGACATAAATTAATAACGAAAGTTATTGCTTTAATAGACAAATAAAAATTTAGATTATTAATTTTTATCCATATCCTCATATTATCAGTTATAAATAATGATTTATTTATTCTTCTTGAGAAATAATTAAAGTTTTAGTCTGTTTAAAATGGATATCGCAAAATTCAACAAGGAACTTAGTTATAAAGTTGCGAAAGCAAATGGACTCGAAAAAATTCATAAATATCAGGAAGCTGTAGATTTATGGTTAGAAATTAGCGAGATGACTTTAGGAGTATCTAAAACGCCAAATCTCGAATTTTCTTACAAATCAATGCTTATTGATAAGACTAAACAGATGATAGAACATATTAAAAACCTCAAACAAAAACTCATAAGTCAGAGAAGAATAGTTCAACATATAGAACAGACGCCCATTCATCAAAGTCCGGTTTCAGAACTAAAAGCAAAACCAACAATAAGCGAGACTAGAGTCAAATCCGTGCCAGATTCAACTTCCGAACTTTCGGGTGAATCTGAGACAATTATTACCAAGGATGATATTAAAGAAGTTAAAGTTGTGAAAAGCAGTGATATTAAAAATCTACCCATTGGATTCACGGAAATTGAAACTACTGAAGATTTTAAAATCATATCTCCGCACGATAAAGACTATGTTAAAAAAATCTTAAGTCAGGATCACAATATGGATGTTTTTAAACAGGAAGAGAAGGATTTACCGTTACCAAAAAAAATTGAACCATATCCACCTAGCGATAAATCAAATATTATTTGTTTTGCTTGTGGTAGTGAGCTCCCAGCTAATTCTAAAGTATGTCCCACTTGCGGTACAAATTTAAAATAAAGGTCGTTTCTTCTTACTAAAAATTGTAAAAACGTCCAGCATCATCTAAGGAAAAGACACCAAATCTCTCAGATCTCTTTCTCTTCAAGGTAAGCCACCCCATTCTTGTATCTTTAAGAGCTAATTGAGTCTTATAAAGAGCCATTATATCGTATATTTGATCACGGTATTCTGCTATGCGAATTTTTACTTGTTTTTCCATAGGAGCCTTCATTAGATTGTAAATCGCGTACACATAAAATTCGGTATTTACAAGGTTTAGTTCTATAGCCGCTTCTTTAGCAATGATATGCGTTGCTTGATGATCTGGATGATTATTATTGTCGCTGGGCATCAATATCCGATCTGCATCGAAAATAATCGTTTTAGCAAGAGTTATTCCTCTGCTTATTTGATTCAAAGCGTCTTGATCGTGGAATTCAAACATATGAACATTTTTATTCGGAAAACCAAAAGCTTTAGCAACTGATGTTGCTTCTTTAAGTCCGATTTCCCCTATCTGATCATCACTTAAATTAATATATTCCTTTGCCTCTTCTATTAAAATTTGATTATTCTTTTTTCCCCATGTGATGAAAGCTCGATTGTCTGTTACATAGACTATATGGACTTTATGGCCTTCTTCCATCCATTTTAATATGGATCCTGCGCACGAAAATATCTCATCGTCGGGATGAGGTACGAAAATTACTATCTTCACAATTTACTTTTAATATCGGTTATTTTGATTTCTATTATACTTAATTTCTTCGTACTTCTCAATTGCTCGTTCCCGCCAAATTGTATTCCATTTTTTGAATCCGGATTTAACGTATTTTTCTCTTTTATAGAAATCGTACGAGACCCAATTAAAAAGAACAAAGTATCTCTTTGCACCGCTTTGAATTGTTAATTTTTTTGACCTAATTCCTAAATCGTTCCGTAAGTGATTCACGTATTTCAGTTCAACTGCATCTTGAAGTTTTCCATCAATAATAGCGTCTTCGTATAATATGCCTTCTTCAATGAAATACGCTCGTACTTCATCAAAGATATTTCCTCGGCAAAGCAACACTTTTTCTTTATGTTTATCGAAATTTAACTCCTTGAGGCCTTCTTTTACTAAGTCAACAGTTCTCTTTAGTGGCATTTTATTTTCCCAGCTTTCTCCTTTAAACAGGTCTACGGGGAGAGTTTTAAAAATAGTTTTTTCGGGTTTTTTCCGATAAAACCCTATAAATGCATCTCCAACTAAATCTCCGGTCCCGCTATCGTCTATTTCAATCGTCATTGTTCTCTATTCAAAACTTTTTATAAAAAATAGTGATTATATAGTGATATTAAGAATAATTTAAAATTCCTTTGAACATTAAGAGATTCCTAGTTAATAATATTAAATAGTTCTCAAATAGGGAAAAATGGAAGT
>JAGXNZ010000386.1 GCA_019894655.1 Promethearchaeota archaeon
AATTTTATAATTAATAAACAATAAAAATTGTAAAAAACTTTACTATGATGATGTAGAATGAACGATAGAATAAACGATAGCGTTATGATATCCGTAAGTGAATTAAAGAAATTTTTTGGGGATGTTAAGGCGGTAAATGATATTTCATTTGAAGTCAAAAAAGGGGAAGTGTTTGGCTTACTTGGTCCTAACGGAGCTGGTAAAACAACCACTATTAAATTGTTATTAGGATTACTCGAACCTAACCAAGGTAACATTAGTATAATGGGTTTAAATCCCGAAACTGAAGAGGTTCAAGTTAAGAGTCGTGTTGGATATGTTAGTGAAGAACCTCTAATTTTTAAATCTTTGACACCCAAGGACTTGTTTAATTTTATTGCGTCAATACGCAAATTAAACGCAGAAGAAACTTCAGAAAGAGCTCAAGAATATATGGAAAGTTTAGGTGCTTTAGAATACTACGAGCAGTTAGTTGCTACTCTTTCTCATGGGAATAAACAAAAAATTCAAATAATATCTTCGATCCTTCACGATCCGGATTTACTCATTTTGGACGAACCACTTTCGGGGCTTGACGCAAAATCTGTAAAAGTTGTCAAGGAAATCTTAGATATCCATGTCGAGAATGGTGGCGCTGTATTATTTTCAACCCATATTATGGAAATTGCTGAAGATTTGTGTGATCGTATTGCGATAATGAATCAAGGAAAAATTGTAGGAATTGGATCTATGGATGAGTTAAGACAGCAAGCAGATCAGGTAGGAGCTAATCTAGAAGATGTGTTCTTAAGATTAACAGAACAAGACATAAGCGTAATCGAAATAGTAAAGAAGTTGAGAAAATCTTTTAGCGACAAAAACTAAGGGCAGTTCAATTATGACAGAAAAGGAAATGGGACTTTATAAACTCGCAAAGTATACTAATCTAGAAATCGTAATGGAAGCACAGGTCCAATCTAGTGGTTCAAACCAAGCTCGTATTATGGAAAAATATAAGAAAAATAAAGGCTCAATTAAACAGCAAGCGTTTGCGATGAAAATAATTTTTGCTGCGATGCTTTTATTTGTAGCTGTTTTACCGATTAGTACCTATTTTCAGTTAGAAATTATGCTTAGCAATCCATTTGTAATTCCAGATTCTCTCTTGATTCCTGGAGGAATTCTATTTGGATCTTTTAATATAATGCAATTACTTTACCTCACGATGCTGGGTATGTTCGCAATCGGCGCCATGATGTCCGGAGATGCGTTTAGATGGTATGAGACGCTACCGTTATCCAAGAAGAGGTTAAGAAAGTTAGGTTTTATGACCGTTTTCCGCAACTTAGATGTAGGACTTATTACAATGATTCTTGCTTTTCCGATAATAATGTTCGTTATCTCTCTTAACATCCTATTAACACTAGTCGCTCTGGTGATTTCTGTTATTAATGTTATGTTTTCTTTTAGCATCCTTGTATTAATAGCGGGAAAGATCAGTAGCATACTAAAAATTAGCGAAGCAGGTTCTAGGAAAGCCACTCTCATTCGAATTTTCACGATGTTAAGTTATATGATAGTCATCTTTTCTGCTTCATTTTTCATGCAATGGATAATCACTGCAGCAAATGATTTTTTTGATGTGATGGCATCCTTAGAT
>JAGXNZ010000387.1 GCA_019894655.1 Promethearchaeota archaeon
GTTTTCACCAACAACGACCCCTTTTATCTTATGCAAGCGTGCTCTAAAATATCCGCCTGGCACATGTCTTGCTAAAATATTCATGAATCGAACCATAAATCTGCCAAATTGAGACTTTCTCCTCTTTCTTTTAATCTTGATTAGTTTCTCTCGAAGTTCTAGTTCTTGTTCACGCGTTAATTTAGTCATGCTCTTTCTCATTTCTTTTATTTTATAGTCAATTATCTAAATTGTTTGTTATTTTAATCTTTTGATGTAATCAAAATATGTCCAAGTATCAATATCCCCAGTAATGCAAATAAAATTTTCATTTTGATCCTCCTCATACGAATTAACTGCAGTTTTAAAATCAATCAAGATGGAATTAGGATCCTTGTTCGCAAATTTACAGATCGCATCTAATGCGGGGAGGAACCTTTTCTGCCCCATTCGAATAGGATGCATGTCGAATATTATCAGCGATCCTTTAGTATTGAGAATTGATCTTATAAATTTTTTAGCGATAATTTTTACATCCCAAATTCCCAATTTATCAATTATTTGATCGTCAATCGGGCTTCCAATAGCATATTCGGGAATTTTATGATTACTTGGCTTCCAAGGCGGAGAACCTTGCAATGCGGAACTTGAGCAACTATAACCCGTTTCATAGAGAATCTGATAAAATTTATTCTCTCCAAGATTACTGAATGTATTTATGGCATAGGGGGCTCGAAAACACCAAGATTCAAGTCCAGAAGCTTCAAAGATTTCCTTAGCTTTCACAATTTCGCGTAGTGCTCGATTTTCAGAACATTCTCGTAGATTGAAATGTTTATAACCATGTGGTAATCCTAAATGTTTTGAATTTTTAAAAATAGCTGCTCTTTCAGGATGATCTTCAAAAAGATATGATGCGATGAAATATGTCATATAAGAGTTATTTTGCTCAAGAACGAAATTCATGTTATTTATGAGATCTTCCATGGTTGTTAATTGAAAGTAGAAATTAAGCACGGTTTTTTTCATCAAATAGAAGAAGTTCCGTCTGTATACGCTGAATAATTGTTTTATGTATTGGATATTAATACTCAATAAAATCACTAATATGATGTTTTGATTTTTCTTTTTTTTAAAACCTAAATTAATCCGTTTTATTATACATCTATTCCATTCATTTTTCCTAAAACTTTGTATAATCCTTGGCTTCCCAGGTTCTCCAAGCCTAATGCCATTGCATACATATAAAATTGATAAGCGAGAGCAAGCCCTGGTAATGACAATTTCAAAATTCTCGCTTCTTTTAGCGCGATTCCCATATCCTTTACGAAGTGCTTAATAAAAAATCCAGGCTCAAAATTATCTTTAGCAATTCGAGGACCTAGATTGTTAATAGACCAGCAACCAGCAGCTCCCTTTCCAATAACTTGAATTACTTCATCCAAGTCATTCCCTGCTTTATGTGCATATAAGAGGGATTCGATAGTGCCTATCATTGTAGAAGCAATGAGAATTTGATTGCTCATTTTAGTATGCTGTCCTGCTCCTTCTTTGCCCATATAAGATATATTTTTACCCATCAATTCAAAAATTGGTAAGATTTTTTCGTATGTCTCATTATCACCGCCAATCATTATAGCAAGTGTTCCATTTTTAGCTCCAACATCTCCACCGGATACCGGTGCATCTAAAGATGACACTCCCAATTTCTTTGCTTCATTATAAATCCTTTTAGCTAGGGAAGGTTCAGAAGTTGTCATATCTACCACAATCGAGCCATCTTTTATCGATTTTAAGATTCCGTTATCCCCTAAATACACTTCTTCTACATCGTGAGGGAAACCGACAATTGTAAAGACTATATCGCTTTTTTCAGCAACTTCTCTGGGATTCGAACACCAAATAGCGCCCATGTCAACTAATCCTTTTGCTTTTTCTTTAGTTCGGTTAAAGACTGAAATTTTATATCCTGCATTCAATATATGACCACACATAGATTTCCCCATAACGCCAGTTCCAATCCATCCAATATGTTGTTCCATATCTAATCTCCTTTAAAGTGAAATGCTTTAAGAACTATATTAGAGATTAATTTAAAAAAATTTGTAATCTCTTGTTTTAAAACCGTTATCAAAAAAAAACAAGTGTAAGATTAAAACTTCAAGCCCAGAATAAATTTCCTTTTTTGAGATTGTCTATCCTGGTCCGGTGTTTAAGCGCGGAAACTGCTTGAACTGCTTCTTTAATTGAATGAAACACGGGGATGTAAGCGAGTTCAAGAGATTCTATTATTAGAGTGTATTTTGCAACATATGGAACAAAACACACTACAGGCTTATTTTTCGTTGAAACTACGTTTGCTATCCTTCTACCTATTTGAAAGGAGATATTAGGAGGATATGGAAGCAATAGCAATATTATACACTCAATCCGCTCAATATCTGATAAATATCTTACTACGTCTTCAATATCGGTATCAATTACAGAACCCGTTAAGTCGATTGGGTTGTTAAAGGAGGCAATTTCTCTTGCTGATGGATTCATTAGCTCTTTTAAATCTTTTTTTTCCTGCCTTTCAAGTCTCACTGCATTCAAACCATACTTTTTCAACATATCAGATGCAATCACACCGTGTCCACCAGAAACTGATACAATCACGACATTTCCGTATGTAATCACATTTTTTCCAAAAGGATTTGTTCGATGAGATAAGACATCGTAGACTTTTAGACTCGTTAATAGCTCACTTTCGGAGGTAGGTTCTATTATTTGATACTGTCTTAACGCTGCACTAAGAATTTTATAATTTCCTGCTAAACTGGCTGTATGTGATTGGGTAGCAACTTTTCCTTCTCTAGTTTTTCCACCAAAAAATGTCACTACTGTATCTTCTGATTCTCTAGCTAATTGCAAAAATTTTCTAGCATTGCCCTCCTTGAATCCTTCTAAATAGAAAGCAATGTTTGAGGTCTCTTGATCAATTTTACTAAAATATTCTAATAACATTACCTCGTCCACAACTGCTCGGTTTCCAATAGAAACTGCAGTTGATACACCTATGTTTCTCTCTTTAAATTTTACAAAGAATTGGTCAACCAAAACCCCTCCTGATTGACTAATTAAAGCTACAGAACCCTTAGGAGGTCTAGTGATACGTTCCGTAGGTAAAAAGATCGTATCAACAGTAGGGCTCGCGTAAACGCCTAAACAGTTCGGGCCGAGAACTGCAATATCGTTATCGAAGGCAATTTTTTCGAGTTCTTGTTGCCTTTTCTTACCTTTGCCACCAATTTCAGCGAAGCCACCTCCAATTATAACGCAAGAAGGAATCTTTAAATCAACGCAATCTTGAACGTATCCTAAAGTGTCGTCTGGTCCGACTGCAATAACCAGTAGATCAGGGATTTCAGGTAATTTATCTAATTTTTCGTATAATTGAATTCCTTCAAGTTCTCCACCGGTTGGATAGATACCATATACTTTTACATTCATTTCAAACTCATTTTTTAACAGAACTATTCTTCCTGGGCTGAGATGATTTTTTTTTGAAATCCCTACTACTGCCATTGATTTTGGTTTGAATAGCTTCTCTAAGTCCATTATTATCATTTAGGAGGATTTATTTAATTTATTGATAGAATTATTAGAATCTAGAATTTTAAAAAAAACAATACTATTTTTTTAATGGTTTTTTTGATAATAAAATTATGGACAGTTTCGAAAGAAAAAAGAATAATTCTCATCTAAATATTTATTAAGTGTAAAATTGATTAAGATTAACAAAAAAAAATTAATTCTATTTTAAAGTGACGATTTTGAGCGAGAAAGAAAAGAAAACAGGAAGAATTGCAGCGATTTTTAGCTTTGGACAGATTGCTGATATAGTAGCGTATCAATCCTTTATCCTTTTGATTTTTACATTCTATTATTCTGTTGTGGGAATTCAAATTGAACTCGTTACACTTGGGTTTATTATCTGGTCATTTTGGAACATGTTTAACGACCCATTACTAGGCTATTTTTCTGACAGAACACATACAAAATATGGGCGTCGAAGACCGTGGATCATGATTGCTTTCATTCCATTATCAATTATAATGATATTCTTGTTTACACCGCTGTTACCTATAGGGATTGCTAACCAAATCGGAAATTTCGTATATTTCCTGATTATAATTATTGTTTTTGAACTCTTTTACACAATGTATAGTTTAAATGTGACTTCAATGTTTCCGGAAGTTTTTTTATCCGAAAAAGAAAGAACTCAAGCGAATAATATCCGCGCCGTTTATACTATTTTAGGGTTAATCGTAGCCTTTCTTTTACCGGGATTGATTATTCCTGATTTCACACTACCAGTATATCTCCCACAATATCAAATATTTGGGGTAATAGCAGGGATTGTTGTTGCAATCGCAGTGATCATTCTTTTAAAGTTTGGTCCTAAAGAGAGGAAAGAATTCCAAAAAGATTACGAGAAGGCGTTCAGTTTTTCCAAGTCTATTGTATATTGTCTTAAAAGCAAGTCTTTCAGATGGTATATTATAGCAGAACTTTGTAATTGGTTTGTTTATGGAATGTTACCTATGATAGTACCTTTGTATGCAAAATTTGTGCTTGGTGCAATAGGATTTCAGACATCGTTACTATTGGGTTTAACCTTTATATCAGCAGCACTATTTATGACAGTGCTTTGGAAACCTTTAGTTCGAAAATTGGGAAATAAAAAA
>JAGXNZ010000065.1 GCA_019894655.1 Promethearchaeota archaeon
GATTTGGTGGAATGCCGTTAACTATTCTTTTAAAGATTATATCGTTTCTGGGAAGAGAGACATTATGGATGTTGTTAATAGTTTTTTACTTATTCATCTTTTACGATTCCTTTTTGTTTTCAAACATTTCGACTGTTTTTTTAATCGGCGTATTATTTATTGCCCCTATAAAAAAACTCATAAATAGAGATAGACCTTTTGAAGCATTAAAAAATATTGAAGCACTCGAGAGAGAACCAACCTCTAGAAGTTTTCCATCTTGGCATTCATATAATGTAGCGTCTCAGGGGCTTTTATTTGCTTTACTGCTAAATTCACCAATGATGGTAATTATTGTTGCAGTAATTTTGATAGTGGTTTCTTTTTCTAGAATTCAATTAGGAGTTCATTACCCTACTGATGTTATTTGCGGTGCTTTCATAGGTATTTTAGGTTTTTTAATAGCGAGAACTGTTTTAGCTCCTCTTTTAAATAGTATGTTAAATTTTTTTGAGCATTTTAATGCATGGAATATTTACAGACAAGTGATTAATCCCCTACTGCTTGAAAATATATTTTATCTAATGTTAGTTGTAGGGTTGTTAAGTATAATCATTTACTTAGCTATTTATAAATGGATTACGGAAATATACAATAAATCAAAAAAGGCTTAGCTTTTGAATAAAAGACATATATCGAGCATTATTCGCAAGTTTGTAAAAAAAAATCTATAAGTTTAACTTTTTCTTTTTCTCGAACAACTGCTTTAACTCGTCAAGAACTTTTAACCTTGTATCTCCAGGCCTACCGGAAGCTGAAGCTTGGTTAGGTGGTGATAGTCCTATGGGAATACCACTCTGAGCCATTTGAAATGCACCGCTTTCGATGGCTCTCATTCTATGATCTAACTCGGATAATTGCCTTGAAAGGCTTTCAGACAGTCGAATAACAGCATTCATAGTTTCTTCTAAAGTCTTTCCTAATCCCTCTACCTTCCTTAATGTTGGATTAGTTAAGGAGTCGGTTGATTTCATTACATCTTTAATATATTTAGAAAACTCGGGTTCGTTAGTAATTAAAGAGTAGATTGATGTTAGATAAGCTTCGTAATCGTATCCAAAAGAAGTTAATGCTTGGTTTAAATTATCTTTCAGAAGTTCGATGTTAAGAAGCGTTTCAGGATCATACTTTAAATCTGGGTCGAATTTATGTATATATATTAATACAAATGGATTTTCTTCTAAAATCGTGAGTGTTTTTAAGATTTGTTCGAAGTATTCAAAAGATTCTGGAAACCTCTCAGAATCTTGTAAATCAATGACGTAAATTAATAAATCAACTTGAAAAAAGTATTGTTCTGGATTTTTTAAGTATTTATCTCGGTACAATTTTTGCCCGCCAAAATCCCAGATAAACAAATCTAAATCAGAATTTTCTGTTTCGATATGGCGACGATCAACTCCTTTAGTTGGTGTTAAGTTTGCCAAATCGGTAATCCCTAAGCGACCTCCGAATTTATTTAATATTGCAGTTTTTCCTGCATTGTCTAATCCAATAACGATTACTTTTTGTGCTGATTTCTTTACGATTTCATCTTCATCGGTTAAATTTGTTATTATGGAACTAATTATGATTGCTTTCTTTACAGCTTTTTCTAGTTCTGGATTCTCTGCTTTAATTGTAGTAACTTTTCTGGCAAACTCTTTCTGTAATTCAGTCACTTCGAGAGGATCTTTTGTTTCTCCAAAAATCTTAAAATTTTCAAACGGATTCTCCCTATTTAATTTGGAAATTTCTTCAATATTGGATATTTTCAGAAGGTTTTTTAAAATTTTAGCATCGCTTTTAGAAATAAATTTATAAGAGTGAACGGGTAGTTTTTTTATTTCCTCAAAGGTTTTGAATTTATCAATTTTATTTGCTTTTGGATCCAAAAATTTCGAAAATAATTTAACAATTTTAGAGATATCAACTGACATTTTATTAGGATCTATCTTAGTTATTAGTTATTATTGAGAGAGTGTTTAATAAAATAATTAATTTTACTAGTCTTTTAAGATAATAGTTAAATAGATTAAGATTTAAATCTTCACTACCGCTATTAAATTGGCATAATTAAGATTTAAATATGTGTTTTCTTTTAAATAGTACACTGAGACTGAATGATCCAAATAATTTTATTTATATTAACTGGTTGATATGCCGTCAAATTTCGAAGACAATGGATTTTTCGATGAAAAGGAAGAAGAGTCTTGTTGTGACTCTCCCAAGATCAGTGAGGAAGATGGATTCTACGTGTGTTTGAATTGTGGTTCAGCGTATGGCAGAATCCTTGATGATTCTCCTCGTAGAGCGTTCACACAAGAAGAAATCCAAAAAAGAAAAAGTAATGAAAGAGTTTACAGCCCAATTGGCCCAAGAACGATAATTCGAGGTAGTAGAGATGCTCGTGGAACCTTATTAAGCCCGAAATATAAATCAAAATTTAATAGACTTGCAAAAATCCATCGATCTTTAACTACAAGTTATGAAAGGAACCTATGGATAGCTTTGCCTAATTTGCAACGCTTGCAAAAAAGACTGAGTATCCCAGATACTGTAGCTGAAGACGCGCTGAGAATTTATACCCAGACTGTGAAAAAGAAGCTCACAATGGGAAGAAGTATTGACACTTTACTCTCCGCTTCAATATTTTGCGCTTTACGTGTCCATGGAATTCCAAGAACTATAGAGGAAATTACAAAAGTCGCTCAAATTCCGAAAAAAAAAGTAATTAAAAGTTATCGCCTAATTCTAATGGAAGTCTTACCTAATTTAAATTTAAAAGTTCAGCATTTTGGACCCTCTCGTTATGTAGACAAATTTAACGACGAATTGAAATTGTCTATGCAATGCCGTAATACTGCTGTTAAAATAATAGAGAACGCAAATGAGAGCGGGTTTAACTCTGCTGGTAAAGACCCTAAAGGAATTGCTGCTGCCGCGATCTATATCGGGTCGAAAATTTGTAGTGAAAACCGAACACAGAAAGAAATAAGTCGCTTAGCGACAGTTACGGAGGTCACCTTGCGCATGCGAGTTAAAGATCTTATGAAATATGCTAATATGGTATAAAGATTTAATTTCATTCCTCTTTCTACCAATTATCAATTAGATTTTTTTCCTCTTCAAAAAGCGGCAAAATTTCTAATATTTCTTTTATAGTTGGTAAGTATTTTTCTACATTATAAGATATTACATTAAGTAAAAATTCAATACAACGAATTGGGTAAGTATCTTCTAAAAGCTTCTTATTCAGTCCTAACGAAGAAAGATAACTATTAATATTAGTCCTAATCTCTGCTAAAGGTTGCTTAGCTATGAGTAACGCTAAACCATGCAACAGTACCATCAAGGAACCACTTTCAAAGTTTTTTCTTTTTGAAAGCGTGTAGGCTAATTTAAGATACTCCATTCCAGCATCTTTGAAGGCGTTTTTATTAAGAAGTGTTACTACATCAGTATAGATTCGGTTTTTCATTAGAGTCCTCTTTTTTAGATGTTCTTGTTTTTCACGCCGAACATCGGGCATTTTTTTTTGTATTATACCGAACATTTGGTCTAGTTGTATGTTGAATTGTTTTTGTTTCGCTAGCTCTTCTCTTGATAATTTTACTTCTTCTATTTCACGCTTTTGTTCCTCAGGGAAAAGACTTTTTAATAAGTTTGTTTCACATTCAAATAGTACTAGTTTATCTGTTAAACTACTGATACCTAAGTCGACTAGCTCGTCTTCTTTTTTTTCCAACGCAAAAAGAAGTTCACTTAAGATTTGAATCTCGGGTAAGTTTTCAAATTCTTTTTTATATTTCGAATATCTTGTTAATATTTCATTTAAATACGATTTAGCTAAGGAAACATTTTTGTTTTTTACCATAATAACAGTTGTAATTATAAGACTTACGGCAGCTTGTTTAAAAAATCCTTTATCTAATAATTTTGAAATCGTGTCATCATATTCATCACCAGCTACTTTTAATTTTCCATTACACAAATCCTCGTAAGATATTTTCCAGTATTGATTTTTCATTAGTTTCCTTTTAGCAATATCTCTCTTGTCTTTGGTAATCTGTTCTTTTAATTCTTGAATAATTTTTAATTTTTTCTCCTTTTCAGCGATCTTGTGTTCATTATCTTCGGTATCAGTCGGTTTTTTTGATTTATCCAACAATTCATAGAGTAGATCCAATTCCTCCTCAAATAGTGCTAAATTTTCAACATATTGTAGTGCTTCTTTAAATTTAATAACATCTCCCAACTTTTCGATTTCGATGATATATTCAAGTAATGTAACTGGAAAAGTTTCTGAAAAGGATTTTTTTAAGCTACTTAAGCTATTTTTTATTTCGTCTAAGGATTTTTCAAACTCTTCAATCCTTTTTAATTTGTAATGAATCAAAAAACTAACAGCTAAAGAAATTCCAACTAAGTTAAGCCTTTTTCTGCCTAAGAAAAACTTAATGCGCGCTTTGCACTCTTTCAATGCTCCTTCCAAATCGTTATCTCTTAAAAATTTAAGTCCTTTATCATAGAGGGATCTTCTAAGACCGTTCCTCTCTTTAAATTCAGCTTTTTTGTCTTGCTGCGCTTCCCGGGCTCTATTTTTAATAATCGACTCTCTTTCTTTTAACTTTTTTTCATCGTAGTCCTTTTGAGCCTTCTCGACTACAATAACATTTTTCTCTGATTCCGCTTTTTGTATCTTCTCATTTAGTTTTTTTTTTAGCGATTTATCTTTAATTATGTCAGTAAGAGCGTGAGCGATAGAAAATTTTCCTAATTTTAAGTAAATTTTGATGATTTTTTCATATACATTGTCAAAATTTTCTTCACGGTTATCTAAGTATGCATTCGAAAATTCGATAGCTTTGCTTATCAATCCCATAGTTAAATCAATTGCTTTTTTATCTTCAGTTTCGCTTACAATTCTAAACGCTTCAGATTTGATGTAATTAATAGAAAGTTCGGCTATTTCTTTAGATTGATCGAATAATGACTGCTCTCTAAATATTGAAATAAAGAATATGAATACATTGAAGACTTCTTCAAAATCTTGTTCCTCCTCAAATTCTCTTAGTCTCATTTTAATGAGGGCTAGTTTGTTTCTCAAGTATATTTTTCTCGTTTTATTTATTAGCTCATAATAGACTTTCGTAAATCTGTCGAAATTTTTACCAATTAATAGAATGTCAATAACTTTTTTTAGCATTTGGTCTTGAATTTCTTCTCTACCAATAGTTCTCCAAAAATCTGCCTGAGATTTAACTAAATTAGCTGCTTTGAGGTATTCTCCTCTTTCAATTAACACATTAGAGGCTTTAATGGTTTTCACATTACTTTCGGCTATTATTTGTAATTCTTGTTCAATATAACTATTGAGAATCGCTACATTTTCCCGTAGATGTTCTTTTTTTTGTTGTTTTAATAATTCCCTGTTTTCATCTTCCTTTTTGGAAATAACCTCAGTTAATTCCTCTTTTAACTTCTTTGAATGAATTTCGTTTAGTAATGGCGAAGTATTTTCAAATTCAAGATTGTCTTTAAATAAATTAATTAATACTTCCAGTTCCTGATCATGATTTGGTAATTCTAAATCGTAAGTTCTGCACACACTTTTAATTTCAGAAAAATATCCGTTGGCGCTAAACCTATCCTCCTCTAAAATTTGTCTAGCAAGAAGCAATTTTAAAACATCGATTAATTTTGTTACTAATTCGTGTAATTCCTCAGATAAGTTTCTTTTTTGATAGACATCTACAGATGTTCTTAATTGATCTCGTGCTAGTAATAATTTCTGTTCTTTTATCAAGAAATCAACCATCGCTAATATTTTTACAAGAAAGTCTTGCAAAATTTCTTGAGTCAAATCATGTGTCAAGTTTTTAATGATCTTAAAGAAATTTTCCACTTTACAAGCTGAAATCCAAGAAGTTATCGCTAATTTAAATGCTTCGTTTTTAAGCTCTTCGTCCTCATATTCTAAAGCAGCCCATTGAGCTGCAGCTTCGTATTGTCTTGCCGCTTCGTCAAATGTATGCTTATTGAATAATTTATTACCTTCTCGAATCATAGATTCGGCATGTAATCTCTTGAAATTCTCCGCTTTTTTTTTATCTACATTTTGGAGTATATTAGCGGCTTCCAAATATAAATTTACTTTTGAGAACAGAAAGGCTGCTTGTTCGCAAATTACGTAATATTCTTCTTTGTTAAAAATATCAGCAATCATAGCAGCTTTCTTAACAGCTTGAGCAGAATAGAAATAATATTCGGGTTTGGACTGTTTTTCTGCCTTTTTAAAGTATATGTTAGCGAGTTGAATATAAATGGGATACCTCATCCAAGCGTTCTCTATGTTTAGCGGGGAATCTCCAGAAATCATTGCGATGCATAAACAATGCAAAACTTGGTGAAACTCTCTCGGGCGAACATTAACAAAAGCTTCAATATCAAAGTACTTTAGCCAAGAGTTTTCCAACATATCATTGACGGATAGAGGAAAGGTTCCTTCAAGATCATAGTACATTATAACTATAGGTATATTTCGAGAAGTTTTTCTAATGTCGTGTAAAATAGAATTAAATACTTCTTTCTCTTCGTTTTTCAAAGGATTTATAAAGTAGATAATACCATCAACAGTATTTATCAATTCGTCAAGATCAGTATTCTCAACATCAATTATCGCATTGACTTCTAAATCGCAAGTATCCTCTAATATTTTTACTTCTTTATATAGCTCTAAGTATGGTCCTTTATTTTCGCCTTCTTCTCCGAATGCTCTAATAGTGTAAAGGGCGATTGCTTCCCCGTCTAAGCCCAATATTAGAATTTTAAAGATGTAACGCATAGGATTTATTTTATGAAGTTTATTTAGTATTTAAAACTAATATAATTATAAAACATTTTTCCATATTATATACTTACTTTTTTCGTACCAGACGCAAGACTAGTAAAATTTTAAGAAAGTTAAAAAATTTTCAATATTTTACTTTAGTAGTTCAAGAAGAATTTTAATTTACGAAGGTAATATTAATTAAATTTGCTGGGGATTTTCTTTGGATTATTTAGAGAGGAATTATAGAATTATAAAAGAAAGAATGATTCAGCAAATGGAACAATCGCTAAAGTTAGGGCGAAAACTAATTGATACAGAATTAGATACAGGAATTTTGAATTTTATTGTTAGACCTGTTGTTAAAGCTTTCTATGATTATTGGGCTCAACATGACGCAAAGAAGGGAACATTAAAGCAGATTGATACTACTTTGGATGCTGGTAGACAATTATTGCTAAATGGAAATTCAGAAGAATCTTTTAATCGTATTATAGAAGAAAATTTCCCGAGATATCTTAAAGGCGATCAGGTAACATATCAATGTAGTAAGAATCATAGAAATTATGAAAATTTAAAACAAAACGCAAGAGAGACGTTTATCAATTATCTTAGAGAAATTAAAGCTTTCCTGAGTGTTGAAGATCACGTTATTGATTATGGTGATCTCACCAGAAAAGCGTTTAAGTCAAAAGATTTAGCAACTAAAAACTTAAAGAAACAATTAGAATTCACAGAGAGGGGTATCAGCATCATAGAAGACGACCCTTCCATACTATCTTTACCTGCAGGTAAAAAAATAATTATTAAAGCTTTAAGAAAAGGTTTCGAAGAAACTAAAAAAGATTTTTTTAAAGGCATCGACGAAACCTATGATTAGTAAGAATTAAATCAAAAAATTAAAGAAAGCGCATAATACAATATCAGGTTAAATATTATAACCGAAAGGTGACATAAAATGAACTATTTGGAAAGAAATTATAAGATTGTTGAGGAAAAGATGATTTCACAAACGGATCTATCCCTATCATACGGTAGAGAGCTAATTGAGACTGAGTTAGATGCCGGAGCGTTCAATGCTATTGTTAAACCTATAGTAAGACTTTTTTATAAACTCTGGAGTGATAATAACGCGCGCGTGGGAACAATTAAACAAATAGAAATCGCATTGGATTCTGCCAAGTCTCTACTGCAGAATGGTGAGATTACTCAAGGAAAATTTGATGAGCTTATTGAAAAAAGATTTCCTAGTTATTTAGAAAATGACCAAACTGACAAACAGTGTAATAAAAAACATGATTATTATAATAAATTGAAAGAAATTACACGAAATTCCTTTATATCTCAAGTTGAGGAATGTGTTTTATTTTTGAACATTAAAGATGAAGTTAAAAATTACGAGGAATTATCCAGAGCGGCCTTTAAAACTAAGGAAAAAGCTTATGAGGCTCTTAAGCGACAATTAGATTATAACGACGATGGAATTTCAATAGTAGAACAAGATGATAGCATCCTTAATGTGCCAACGGGAAAAAAAATAATTGTAACGGTCCTCAGAAAGGGATTCGAGAAAACAAAAGAGAAATTAATCGAAGAACTTGATTTGATTTTTAATTAAAACTATGAAAGATAATTTTATCAATTTTCATTAATTTTTAAATGCGATAAGCATGAGCATTGATTCTAACGAAAATAAACCAAGCAGTTTCATTAGATCGATATTTGTAAAAATATTAACAATATTCTTTATTTTTATGAGTTACCTATACACTTCAGAATCATTTGGTTCAATTTCTTCACCTTATATAGAAACTGCCAGTTTTTCGATAGTGTTTAGCGTATCTCTACTGATTCTTACTTTCTTTTCAGTGTTATCAGGACCACTCCCAGCGTTTTTTGCGGGGTTCTTAGGGGAACTCGTTTATCAGATCGCATATTATGGTACAATATACATCGATTGGTGTTTTATCGTAGCGATATATGGCGCTCTTGCTGGAATCTACAAATATAAACCGTTGAAATATCATGACATTAAAAAAATCTTCTATTCCGTTGTAATTTTATTTATTAATTCTTTAATTGCTACTATATCCATAGTAACGGCTACTACATTATTCCATCACAGTTCATTACCACTTGCAGTATTAATTTCTAACTTTGGACTTAAATTTTTCTTTGAATCTATTATATCTGTTATCATTTTGGTGCCAATTTTGTTAATCATCTTTGATAAGATTTTCGCATCAAAAGAACAACATCTTTATTACATGTTGCTAACCCACCATCCCATTTCAGCGAGTGATCATACATTTCATTTTCAATTTGGGCGAACTAAAATCTATTTTTGCTCGAGATGCTCAGGAATGGTGATTGGAATAATAATATCTGTCTTTTTCACTCATCTTTTTCAATTAATAGTGAATCCTCAATTTAGCTCCGAATTGGCGTTATTAGTCATCATTATATTCCCAATACCCGGATTAATTGATTGGGGAACCCAAAAATTATTACTTAGGACAAGTACAACAGAATCTCGATTGTTAACGGGCTTTATTATTGGTATAGCTCTCCATTTCATTTCGTTCACAAGAGATTACTATTTCCTTACACTAGTAATGGTTACAATATATTTCGGTATCTTTTTTCTATTTTTTTATTTTGGTCAGAAAAAACTAGTAAAAGAATTGAATAAAGAACTCAATCCTGTAAGCCCAGACGACTTTGAAATTGGATAATAAAAGATAACTTATAAACACCTACAATGAGAAATATTATTTTTATCCACGGTCTTGAAAGCTCAGGTAATGGATTTAAAGGAACTTATCTAAAGCGGGTATTTCCAGATATTCTTAATCCTAATTTTAGAAAGTATAATAAGAATATATCTCTTGATTCTCTCCTTAAGGAGAGGATGGACCAAATGGATTTAATTCTTAAAAAACGGAATTCATGGATAATTATAGGTTCAAGTTTCGGAGGATTAATGGCTACGCTTTATGCCATTCGAAATCCTGAAAAAACCGAGAGATTGATATTATTAGCTCCTTTTTTAGCAACTCCCATGCTACAAATTGATAATACCTTACAATTAACTATCCCTACTATAATTTTTCATGGAAAACATGATGAAATTGCCAAGTATAAAGCTTCTCGTAAGCAGGCCTACCAGTTGTTCACTAACTTAGAATTTAATACAACGAAAGATCATCACGACTTAAATGAAACAATAACAACTTTGAATTGGAACAAACTCATTACCTAGGATTTCGTTCGATCATTCAAATTTGGTGAAATTATTAAATTTACATTCTTTGGGAAAAATTGGACTCCATTTTTTTTATATTCTCATTTCTCCTTCTTTTATTCAATTATATAAGTTTCAAAAAAAATCATGTTTATATTTGTAGATATAAGGGAAATGATCGGTAATCGTAATTTAAAATTAAAAATCATACTTAGCCGACCAATTCTTGTAGAGAATAATATTCTCTACAAATCTATTATAAAAAACTAAATCAAAAATTAAAAAAATAAATAAAATAATTAATATATAAGTGTGAGGCTTTAATGGATAAATTGTATATTTGTCGTAGTTGTCGTTATGTGTTCCCAAAAGAA
>JAGXNZ010000388.1 GCA_019894655.1 Promethearchaeota archaeon
TATGATTTTCGCAAGTGAACTACGATGTGTGTAGCCCATTGCGAAAGACCATTCTCGAGCTGTTGATCTTCCAATTTCCTTTAACTTATCTAAACACATTAGCTCGTATGTCTTAAATACTTCGTCTGCTGCAATTATTGCAACTTCAGGGCTTTTATCTATTTCTTCCAACATCATTCATAATTCACATCCAATTTTTTTTTCTAATTTTTTTTATGGGATTAAAATCCCATTGAACATTTTAAATAAAATAGCTTTTGTATCCTTAAAAAATTTTCTCTTTGAGATTTTCGTTAAAATTTGTTCATTTTTCAACCTAGATTTTAATTTTTTGTTTAGAATTGGCTCTCCTTCTTTATAAACTTATTGTTTTGCGTTAAAAAAATTTTAACCACAAAAAAACGCGCACCGACAGAAATAATACGGATTTTGAATTTAGAGGTAAAACTTTAAAATTTTTATTAATTAGTTGCTTTATTTCACTTTATAATATCTGAAATTGGAGATTTGGAATAAAAAGAAGTGGGTTAAAATATAAAATATTAATTTTAATCTATAAGTGGAGCTTTTTGTCAATTAGGGGTACTCATAAAAATTCGGTTAACAATATTTTTTTGTATTCTGAATCTCTTTCTTTAAATTGAGGGAGATCATTATATAAAACTTATTGCTTTACGTTAAATTTTTTTTAATCACAAAAAAACGCGTGACGACAAAAGACTGAGCTTTTATTAGTACTTTACTAAAAATATTATCTGAAAAGCCTACTTGAGAAACGAGAAATATTTTTAAGTTGAAACATTATCTTATAAGAGATTTTCGTACAATTCATAGGACAGGAGATAGTGCATGTTTTGGAGAATTAAAATATTTTTTTATTTATCTATTGGTCTTTCGCTATGTGGGTTAATCTTCCCTACTCATGAAACTCACTTTAGCTTTGATGTTGGGAATTTAGTTCATTGGGCTTATGGATTACATATCTTTATGCCAGGTAATCCTGGGAGGGAACCAGAATTTGATTTCAGTTTACAAATTCAGGGACTTTTTTTGGTATTTATTTCTTCTTATTTAATAGTAGAATTAATTGTTCAGATGCGTTATGCTAGACTTGATGATTATAGATACAAGAAAAATCTAATTTATACAATTGCAATCATACAGTTATTAGCAAGCCAATTTCAATTATCCGGGTTTAGAGATCGGCCGTTATATGCTTTTATATTTAGCTTTAGCTCTATTTTTGCCTTAATTGGGAATAAAGAGCTTAAACTATTTTACTTTAACGTAGGTGAAGTAAATGATAAGATGGAATTGATACTTGGAATTGTTCTTATAACGATGTCTTTGATTTCAATAGTCTCTGTTATAAGAAATGTATTTCCTTATGATCCTGAAGCATTTTCATTACAATTTATTACTGAAATAATTTTCGGATTTATTTTTTTTCTCATAGTGTTGTTGTACGGATTAATTTCGTTAAAAAGAGGGAACGCATGATTTGGAGAATTAAAATATTCTTTTATTTATCACTTGGTTTTTTGGTCTTTATCTGGTTTTTTTAAAAATTTATTTTTATTTTCTGAAATTTTTTCGTCGATTTCTCTTAAGGTGTCTCTAATTCCTTTAACTCCTCTAACTCCTTTTTCTTTTTCTAAATCGGCTCTATATTTAGTTCTACTTTCTAAAGTTACGTATGTATACCAACTTCCATATAGAACCCAAAAAATTGGTATTAATTCCTCTATCTCGGAAATTATTATTTAATGATAAATGGACTGAAGAACAAATATAAATGTTCGCATAATGGCCTAATCCTCGATTAAACATTCCCTTTTAACACAAGAAAAAGGATTTTTAGACGTTTAATTATAAAAATTCGGTTAATAATATTTTTTTGTATTCTGAATCTCTTTCTTTAAAAGGTATCTTTTCATTTCCTGAATATACATCTAAAAGTTCAATTCTATGAAAAAAGTCTGAGAACGGAATAATCGCGTTCGAATAATCAAAATCATCATCAAACAAATAAGGATTGGTTTTTTCTGTTAAAATTGGAAGTTCTTTTTCTATAATCTCTAAAATCATATTGATCAAAAGCGTGTATTTTTTTAATATAGAAATAGTCCAGAGAAAAATAAAAGCAGAGTCCCGACAAATTTAGTAATAAAAGTAAAATTGATAGGTTAAGATCATATTAACTTTCAACCTATTCATATAAAAAAAGCTCAATCTGGTAGATATCTAAACATCATGAATATCCAGGAAAATAGCCATATATAAACGGCTATCCATACTACAATTCCTACAATACCAAGAACTAAACCTGCTTTAGCCATTCTGGGATCATCATCTTTATTTTTTCCAATAGCGCCAAGAACGATACCAATGATTGAACCGACTATTGGAATAACGCTAAATAATCCCAGTAGTCCAAAGATGAGTGCGACTATTCCGTTTGTATTATTACTTCTGGGACGGTAATCATAAGGTTGATATTGGCGTGGTTGATATTGGGGTCTTTGTTCAGAATAAGTTTGCACAGGAATTTGAGCTTGAGTTGGTTGTTGATATGCTTGCTCTGATTTTAAGTTATTTCCACAATTAGGGCACACATTCCAAGAAGCTACAATCTTAGTTCCGCATTGAGGACAGTAATTCATGGTGATCAGGTATTATTTTTTTGAATCTGATTTATGATTTCTACTTATCACTTTAAGTTATCAGAATCACATATAAAAAGTTATGTGTTGAATATTGAAAGTGTTTCTACTTGTTCTTTTTCTCTTTATCTAGCAATTTAACGAAAGAACTTCCTTCTTTAATTACATTCAAAATTAGATGAGTATTTGTCCGTTCTACATTAGGAGAAGCGTGAAGTTTTTTAATCATTGCGCTTAATTCCGTTCGAGTTTTAAAACGCGCAAACACGAGGGCGTCGTAATCTCCCGTGATATCGTAAACTCCAAAGACATTAGGATTCTCTGCGATATCTGTTTCTACTTCAATCATTTTACCTTTTGAAACAGTTATTTCTATTGTAGCTATAATGCCATATCCTAATTTTTCAAAATCAATATCGATCCCATATCCTTTGATGATGCCTTGTTGTTCTAGTTCGTCTATATGCTTTTTTATCGTTACGGGGGATTTCTCTAATGTTTTAGCGATTTGATTATAGTTTTCTTTGCTATTTTCGCTGAGAACTCCTAAAATATTAAGATCAACCTCTTCGACTAAAGGTTTCTTATCGTTCATAGTGATCAAAATAGTATGATTTATTTTTAAGATTTCTTATTTTCTAATATTCGGAGGTTTCAAAATAATGTTTTTATTACAATGATTCTTTCTTAATACAAAAATCGATGTGAGCGTCATGGTAAAAGAACTATTCCAAAAACGAATTAACGAGATCTTGGATAAGTTTAAGGGTAAAGATATTATTATTTCGCTAAATAGTGCTAACTTTTTTGGTCAACAATCCCGTAAATCTACTCAAGTTAGAGGAAATGGAGTATTGATCCTTACTGCTGAGGAGCTATATTTTGAAATGTGGCGCCCAAAAAAAATTCTGCAAATTCCCATCAGTTCCATAGTAAAAATCGAAATTACGAAATCTTTTTTGCATAAATCGGTATTTAGAAAGCTATTGAAATTAGTATTTACAGATCTAGAAGGGGAGGAAGATGCTGCAGCGTGGTGGGTCACTTCTTTGGATAAATGGATTGAGGAACTTGAAAAGGTTAAAAATTAATTCAAATTTTTCAAAATTATAAGTTATTTAGAATTGTTTCCGCGAAAATAATATGCTGCTTACGGTAAGCATAATTGCTGCTGCTATAGGACCAATTAGTAAAGAGAAGATAATAGGATCGACAAAATCTAAGAAAATTGTTGGTAAAATTGAGATAGCTGAGATTTGATTACCTATATAAACCGATAATATCGTAGCTACAGGAACAGATGAAACAATTATCCCAAAAAATACACCTATCGAACAAGAAATTGCCATAGCCGCCATACTTATTGTTAATGA
>JAGXNZ010000389.1 GCA_019894655.1 Promethearchaeota archaeon
CCTGTTTATATTGCTTTTATTGAGTTTTTGAGATATCACTTTCTAATGGTGCTTTACCTTCTCCATAAACATGATAAAGGACTGATCTACGAGCACATTCGTGAAAACTACGGTAAATATCTTTTTCTTTTTCGTATATTGCACAAGAAGTATAAATTAACGGATTCCAGTTGTATAATTTATTCCCTGGTTCGTACCATAATTTTTCATCTTTCAATATGAGTTTGAAGTCCTCTTCATCAATAACATCATCGAGATCCTGTTTATTTAACATGACAATCATAGGAATTTCATTTATCAATCTATCGTTTGCTATGTTTCTTAATTCTAGCAAAGATTCAATGTTATCCTCTAAAAAATTTGTTCGCGAATCAACAACAAATATAACTGCATCTGTTTGGTCATTAGTTTTATCGAATATTTTTTTTCTTAGAGGAGTAAAGCCCTTTTGTCCGGCAACTGTATAAACCCTGTAATAAACTTCTTTTTGCTTAGTAGATTGAAAGAGACCGCGGTCAAAGTAGAGCGTCGCGCCACTATCTTTTTCTATTATTTGTAATTCACCAATTGGGATGATTTCTTTTTTACTTTCCTTAGTTATTCGAAACAGCGTTTTTAGAATAGTTGTCTTTCCAGAAGCGCCCATGCCCCAATAAACTATTTTCAAATAGATTTTCCCGTCTTTATATAGAACCATACGATATTCTCCTTAGAAAAAAAATGTTATGAACCTTGTCTAAATCTACTCTCTCACAATTAATACAGATTTATATGATAAATTATTTTAAAAACTTAAATATATTTATTGCAATCCTACCTTAATGCATTGAACAACAATAAAAGTGGCTTAAAACCTTTATAGAAATATCTATCTTCGATTTTTATATTTATTTTAATAATCAATAAATCTTATAATAAATAATGATTATAGTCAATAAATCTCGCAAAGAAGTTGAAATATTCTAATTAACATTAAAAAATACTAAAAATATGGCTGATCACAGCGAAGTGGATTGGAATTGGGCATTTTATAAGGAATTAGTAGAAGATGTAGATGAAAATAAGAATATAATCCAATGTGTTTCCTGTGGGAAATGTGTAGGCGATTGTCCTGCAGCTAAAGTATCCACATTCAATAGTAGAAAAATAATTCAAAAAGTTTTGCGTGGAGATAAAAGCGTTTTAAAAGATTCAGATATATGGCATTGTTATCTATGCGAGAGATGTAAACGAGTTTGTCCTAAAGAAAACATAAATATCCCCCTCCTAATATTAAATCTTAGAAATCAATCTTTTAAAAAAGGGTATGGACCGCGTTATAACGATTTAAGAAAATATGTGGAAATGTCAGAAAGATACTTAACCCTTGGAACCGTGTTAGAAGAGCCCTTAGGAGAAGATTTGCCGCAAGAGCGAATTAAAGAACTAAATATAATTTGTGACTTCGCGCGTATTAACTACGTATTTAAGGCAAGTCAAAAAAAGAAAAAATCAGACGGTAAAAAGCAGCAATAAGATTAGAATTAAAGTTTTAAAAAAAAAGATGAGTTTTAACGAATTAGCTTTAGATTTGGATACAATAGATAAGGAATATCCGGATAATCCTTTAGAATACTTCAAGGATAAGAAATTGTGTTTATTTAAAGCTTGTTTGGAAAAATACTTTCCAGGAGTGAGGTGGGGGTTCCAAGATCTCTTGGAAGAACTTCAGTTAGAGTCCTCTACTTGTTTGAATCAATCGTGTTGTAGCGGCACTTTTTTTCAGAGAAATCTTATAACAAGAGCTCAATTCTCAGCAATTAACGAGAGAAACCTAAACGAAATGAATCACCAAGCAGAAATCGCCTTTTTCAGTTGCAACGGGTGCTACAATTCACTTCTCCGGGGACGGGATTTTTTGAAAAATCCAGAAATAAGAGAGAAAACTCAAAATATATTAGATTCTGTAAAATCAGAGCTAAAGAGCGAGAGATACCCCGGAATGTACGATATTTTAAATAATCCAGAAATCAAGTTAGTTCATGATTTAGATTTTCTATATTTAATTCGAAATGATATTCTTAACACACTAAAATTTGACTTAAAAGGACTTAAAGTTGCTGTTCACTATGGATGTCACTATTTAAATCTTTCAAGAGATAAAAAAACCGCAAAGAGCTATTTAGGAAGTAAAACTAAGCTAGAGGAGCTTATTACGCTTTTTGGAGGTATTCCCGTTGATTACCAAGAAAGAGAAAGTTGTTGTGGGTGGGGTGCAAGTCAGTTATTAATTAATCCGAGAGAAGCACTTAAGATTACATATAACAAATTAAAAAGTGCAGAAAATGTTGGAGCTGATTTTATATTAATGCCATGTCCTACTTGCCTGTATAATTTATCCAAACCTGAATATAGGCAGAATATTGAAAAGTGGTTTGGCGAAAAATTAGAAATTCCAACTATTCATCTTAACGAATTGATCGCCATATTAAGAGGTTGCGAAGAAGATCGTTGTATTTCCTTAACTAGAAAAACTCCCCGGCTTGAAGAAATATTTGAAATTATTACTCAATAGTAGTTAAAAAAAAAGTTAGGTCACATTTCTTCAATCGCATACCTTGGACACGAATCTAAACATAATAAACATCCAATACATTTCTCATAGGAGAATTCTAACTTGTAATCACCGTTAAAGTATAAAGCTTCGGTCGGGCATAGCGAGATACAGGCTCCGCAATCTATACAGTTATCTAAGACTATAACTCTGCCTTTCTTATTAACAATTACGTTATTTTTTTTTAAAGATTCTGTAATCGTTTTTATTTTATCCTCTGGAACATCTAGTAATAAATTTACTCCATTCGAACCCGTTGAAAATTTTAAGATGTTAAACGTAATATCGAATCTCAATATTTCATTGATTATTTTAGAATAATTATTAATATCTCTAATAATTCCAAACGGCAAGGTGCAGTTAATTATAGTCATTCTACATCAACTCCTCCGAAGTAATAATTCCTACCACTTTTTTCTCCTCGGTTATCACAGGTAACGCTGATATTTCATTAGTTTTCATTTTTCTCGCAGCGACATCAATAGGATCATTGTCAGAGGTTGTGATAACTCGTTTTGTTATGATTTCATTAAGTTCTTTCTTATCTTCAGCAATTGCCTTGGTGATATCAAAACTCGTGACAATTCCTTTAAGTACATTGTCTCGGTCAATAATGACGATGTGATTTACGTTATTCTTTATAATTTTTTCAGCGACTAACTTAATGTCACAGTCGTCGAAGCAAGTTTCTGCTTTTTTCTTCAAGTCTTTAACGAACTTTAATTCGGATGTAATTTTCATGGGTTTAAATACTGTGTCAGTGGGTAAGGTCTCCGCAGGCGGATTTAAAAAGAATTTACCTTCTTTAATCCAATTCTTTAAGGTCTCCGCGATTTTTTTAGCGTGATAAAAGGAGGATAGAGGGGAACACTTTACTTTTTTTCCATTTAATTCAACGTAACCACTCTTCATCTCTTCATAACTTACTTGCCTTGGTTTAGGGCGACCTCGCCTTGGAACGCCATAGTCAACCACATCGGTAAGAAGTTCAGCATCAGATATTGCAGTTTTCTTCGCTAAACCTTCATTTAATATTGGAATTGGAATTCCTAATCCCACAAACAAAGATGTACCATATTTCTCATAAGACACTCCTCTTAAATATTCGGGTGTCATTTGCTTTAAATCTCCTTTAACAAACAAAGTTCCAAATCTATTCCCTGGGCTGTGCTGAGTGCCCTCTCCGATAATATATCCAATCCCTCCTCCAAGGAAAATTCTTGTTCCTATACCAATTGTTTCGTAATCAGGATCATTGCTCAAAGGGCTTAACGCCCCGGCGCCAGCAAAGTGTGCATTTCCATATTTTGGTAATAATTTACCCATATAAGTGTAAAGTGTTTTGTCTGAACTATTGACTGCACACACATAACGTTGGTATGCATTTCTCGGATTTAATAGGATAGCTTGATTAATCTCGTCAATGGTAAATTTTGTGTCCACTTCAGCCAAGGGATAGCAATCTGTCGTATAGGAATTACCCCTTAATCTAATTGACTTTCCTGAAACCAGATCTTCTATAACATGTCCTCCACCGTATTCAAATGGTCTTATATCTGCCATTCTAGTGCAACCTATATAACAATCTACTGCTGCATTTCCATGATAAGCGTGAACATCGTTTAACCATAGATGTTCAAATTTAATTGGGGGATCAGAGTGTCCAAAATTCAAAAATGCACCACTAGAACACATAGGTCCAAAAGTTCCCGTAGTAACTACATCAATATCTTCTGCTGCTACCTTAACACCTCTTTCTTCCACAATCTTTACCATTTCTTCGGCCGTAACTACGACCACACTACCTTTCTTTATTCTCTCATTTATTTCTGCGTAACTTTTTGTCATCTAACCACCTTATTTCATAATTTTAATGGTAAACCAATGAGAACGATTTAAACGAATTTATTATTTTTATATAAAACTATTTAATGATTTAATTTAATATTTTTGAATTGAAATATGCCTTAAAGGAATAAAATATGAATTTAAAGAATAATTCTATAATTTTTATTTATGGGTGTTTTTAGAAATTATAAAATTAGATAATCCAAGGTTACAGATTTGATATGATTCTAATTCAAATAAATTATTTATTACAAAAAGGGAGTGTATCCC
>JAGXNZ010000390.1 GCA_019894655.1 Promethearchaeota archaeon
ATTCTGATCTATCTTCTGCTGCTGAGTCCCAGTTACTTGATATAAAAAAAGGAGAATGGAGTTCTGAAATAATAGACACTTTTAATTTTGATCCCGATTTTTTTCCAGAAATTGTTGATTCAGGGACTATTGTGGGCGAATTAAAAGAAAATTTGAGCAATAGATTCGATATTAAGCGTATTAATATTCCTTTTATAAAATCAGGGGGAGACACGCAAGCAACTTTATTAGGTATGGGTGTAATCGAAGAGGGCGATATAGGTATTAGTTTAGGTACTACAGCACCACTTCATCTCGTTGTTAATAAGCCCATTTTTGATCCTAATTGTAATTACTGGACTTCATGCCATTCTATAAAAGGAAAATGGTTAATTGAAAGCACTGCAGGCAACACTGGCGCTTCCTACGATTGGTTTAAGGAAGCGTTTTTATCAAGCTTTACTGAGAAGCCAGATTCTTTAATAGAGGACTTTTTAAAGAGAACAACGCCAGGAGCTTTATCAACTTACACCTACTTAGGCCCTGAAAAAATGAATATTAAAAATACAACTTCTATTAAAAGAGGGGCTTTTATTTTTCAACCACCTGTTATGGTGTCTGAGGATGTCCCCAAAATTGAAAATTTTGCACGGAGCGTTCTTGAAAACATAGCATTCGGGATATTTGAAAATCATCAAGTATTACGCAATCAAACCGACCTAAGCACAAAAACTTATGTTGCAGGTGGGATGGCTAAATCTAATGAGTTTTGCAATTTGTTGGCTAATATATTAAATAGTCAAATTTCTGTTGCCTGCATTAGAGATTCAGCATTTATTGGTGCTGCAATGAATACACTAATAGGTTTAAAGTATTATCCCAATTACAAATCGATTGTTAGTAATTTGTTAGCGTTTGAAGATGTAAAAAACGATCCTAGTGTTTCTGATAAATTCAAAACAATTTATCTCGAATGGAAAAACCTAAAATCTAAAATTGATAGTTTATGATTTTTACTAATTTTTAATTTTAATATTTTTATAAACGATAGTAAATTATTAACATTAAAACTTATTTTGGTATTTTAAGGGTGATTAGAATTGTCAGATTTTGAAAGTTTTGAATCTTGTTTAAAGGAAATTGAAAATCGTTATAACAGCACAGAAAAAGTAAGAAAAAAATTAGCAAACTATGTTGACCCTATACAAATTTCATTTTTAGATACTAACCGTAGCGTTATTATCTATGTTAATAGGGATCAAGGAATAGAGGTTAAAGATAATACTAGCGATGATACTGCTACTGTTAAAATCGAGTTTAAATCAGAAAACATTTTATTAGAACTTTTTAACAAAGAGCTCGGAGCGGTGAAAGCGTATTCTTCAGGAAAAATTAAGGTCATTGAAGGAAACATTAGAAATTTAATGAAACTGAAGAGTTTGATGTTTTAGCAAAATTTAGTTATTTTTATCGTATAAACTAAATATAATTGCATGATTATATAATCTAATACTTAAAGAATGGATAATCTTTTAGTTGGGTTGAGAAATTATGAAAGCATTTATAACAGCAAGTATAACAGATGAAGTTTTAGAAGAATTGAAAAATAAAATGGATGTAACCTATGAGAGTTGGAGAGATACTGGAAATATATATTTTGACATTAAAGAGATGATTGAAAAATTAAGGGATTATGATGTCTTCATAAC